>CAYQMZ010000198.1:6670-10911 GCA_964418725.1 uncultured Pirellulaceae bacterium | reverse complement strand
CCCCTCAAGCCATCCAGCCGGAGACATCCCCAGCAGACTGCCGACCGAAAGCATGTGGCAGTTGAACGTGAATCGCTGAATCAGATTCCACTCCGAGAGCTCGCGTTCTAAACTCCGAGGCAAGTCAATGGTGTCACTGAATTCTTGCCAAGAGACGGTGTCAAACCGAGGATTCAACAGCGGCTGCCCTTTGCGAAACAGCACGACGGGGACCTTCCCCACAAGAACTAGATCCCGTTGCACCAATGCACCAGCGACTCGAACGGCCTTGAGCGAATTGGCATGCCGAACGGTGGGCAGGTCGCATTGTGTGGACAAGTCATTCATCTCCACACCGTAGCTCCTCTGAGGCCTGGGTATTGGCATCATTCAACGGATTGCGGGCAGGCACTCGGATCTTCAACGCCACTGGTTGCCCACATTCAACACCGCCCAAGTCGCGGTTGTTTTCTGGAAACAGGGCAGGGCGGTCTACGCTTACGTGACTACGTTTTCCAACACGTTTTGTGCAGTAAACCGGCCGTTGTTTTTCTGCATCAAGCGAAGCCAGGAAGCACTGCCGAATCGTTGCCGACATCCGTTAACGAGGCAGGTGCTTCAAGAAGAACTGATAGGCATTGCCGCCCATGATCGCGTGGACATCGGCGTCAGCATAGCCACGCCGCGACAGTTGTTCGCCAAGCTTTTGCAGATCCGCGATCGAGTCCAAGCCCGTCGGGGACTGCTCGGTTCCGTATCCGCCGTCCAGATCGCTGCCGATGCCGGCGTGCATCGAGTTGCCGGCCAGCTGACAGATATGATCAACCTGATCCCCCAACGCCTCAATGGAAACCACATCACGCGTGGTTTCACCCCGGACCCAATTGGGGTACAGCATCCAAGCATCACATGGCACGCAAACCACTCCGCCTCGATCAATCACCGCCTTCAACTGGTCGTCTGAGAACTGCCGTTGCGCAGGCACTAAGGCCCGACACGCCTGATGACTGGCGATCACGTGCCCAGAAAAACACTCCATCGCCTCCCAAAAACTCTGGTCGCTCAAATGAGTAACATCCAGCACCATCCCCAGTGACTGAAATTCACTCAGCAGTTTTCGACCGGCCTCCGTTAACGGCCCTTCCTCGCCTGTGCCAACAGCAAACGCACTCGAACCGTAATGAACGAGACCAGTCGATCGCAGCCCGAGTCCGAACCACTTTTCGGCGTAATCTGGCCCCGCCATCGCGTCCGCACCTTCCATGGACAAAATAATCCCCAGCGGCGGCGCATAGTCTGTTCCAGCATCATCGCTGCTCTCGAAGCTAGTCCACTCGCGCCAGTGAAATTCAAGTTCTCCGCGAGTATGAATCAGCCGGACGTGTCCCATGTCCTGCAGCGCCTCGTAGTACGCCAACTGCCCCCGCGCAAAGGCGTAAACTTGCTCATGCGTTGCGAAGTCAAGCGTCGAACCGTGCAAACTGTCGTCGCCGTACGGAACGCGGCCCATCACAGTAGCCAAGCAAACCGCTACGCGCCCCTTCGTCATCTCGGGCAAAGTTGTGGTGGCCCGACCACGGAACTTTTCGTCCGAGGCAGGATCTCTGGCATTGAGCTCCGCCAAAGGACGCGTAAGGTCACGCTTCCACGTCAAAGCGTTCCACGCCAGATCCAGATGACAATCGAATATCAGAGGCATGAGTGCACCTTAGTAGGATCGTCGACCAGAATTTGGGCACACAAAGGCATCGTGGCTTGGTGCCCCCGCCGCGTTCAAAACCGATCGACTCGATAGGGTAACGCGTCGATATGTGTTTCTTGTCCAGCAACCAACTCGGCAAGCAACTTGCCCGTCGCGGGCGCCATGCTAAGCCCCAACATGTTGTGTCCGGTGGCAAGGTACACGTTATCGAAACCGGGGCAACGGCCGATCACAGGCGTACTGTCGTATGTCATCGGCCGCCAACCAAACCACTTCTCCGGCCACGATTCGTCCAATTGAATATCGCGAAGATATTCTTGCGTCGCCGCGGTCAGCAACCTCAAACGCTCCGGGCGAATCGTCTCGTCAAAGCCGGCGAATTCCATTATCGACCCTAGACGCAGACCACTGTCCATCGGCGTTACTGCAACACGCCTCTCCGGAAAGATCATAGGATAGGTTGGGCAATTGCTCGGACGGTCCACCGTAATCGAATAGCCTTTTCCTGGCTCAATTGGCACTCGACGCTTCAACACGGATTCCAACTGAGGCGTTCTTGCACCAGTTGCCACGACGAACAAATCAGCTCCAAACTGTTCGCCAGATGCCGTCGCCACAGAGACTTTACCGGAGTGGACGTCGAATCGATCCAATTCGCGATGTTCAATGAATCGCACTCCACGATCACATAGCAAGTCACGCCAGGATGCCATCAAGCGATCCGGGCGCAGATGCGCGTCATGCTCGAAGTACCACGCACCGGCCAGGCCATCCACCAGAGCCGGCTCAAAGTCGGCAAGCTGCTGTCCCGTAAGCTTCTTCGCCGGCTCATCGAATTTCTCCGCGAGCAGTTGATTCGTTTGGTCGTAGGAGTCCAGATTTTGTCGGGACCGATAAACGAACAACAGGCCTTGCTTATGGAATTCACAAGCCAATCGTTCTTCCGCCACGAGCTGTTCGTACAGCGCAAGCGAAGATGTCAGCAAAGGTTGAATGGCCCTGGCCGACGCCAGCATATCTGACTGATTGCAACGTTTTGCGAAGCTCGCCATCCACTTCCAAAGCGCCATATCCATTCGCGGTTTGACATGGAAAGGGCCTCCTGGCTTCAACATGGACGCTGCCGCCGCTCCGATGGCACCAGGTTCCGCGAGTGGCAACACATGGCTTGGACAAACGAGCCCACAGTTGCCTTTCGAGCATTCCGCGCCGATCTCACCTCGGTCGATAACGGTAACACGGAAGCCAGCTAGATTCAGGAAGTAGGCGCATGCGACACCAATCACGCCCCCACCGACAATTAGAACCGTTCGCTCGCCGTCAGCCATCAGAAGCCTCGCTACCTGACGGTCCAACGGATATCCCGTTTGCAAATGGATCATCTTCATCGAAGAACAGTTCGGATTCAGCCGTAACCCACGCGGAACCGGTGATGGACGGCGTTATCGTCCCGTCATCATTTGGCGTATAGCAGCCTTCGAACACACTTCCGATAATGCTCTCCTGCCGCCACGTTGCACCGGGCGACAACTTGCCGTCCGCGGCGAGACAGGCGAGTTTTGCACTGGTACCGGTTCCGCATGGAGACCGGTCGTAGGCTGCCCCCGGACAAAGCACGAAATTCTTGCTGTCGGCGTTTTTCGAATCCCCGAAAACCTCGATGTGGTCGATCAACTGGCCGTGCTCGCCGGTGATGCCGTTGGACTCCAGTGCATTCCGAAGTGATACGGTGAATGACGTCAGCTCCGCGATCGATTGATTTACGTTTACACCCGACTGTTTTACTAAGAAGAACCAATTGCCTCCCCAAGCAATGTCGCCTACCACGCTTCCGTAACCGGGCACGTCAAACTTAACATCGGCCCTGTATCGATAGCTGGGAACGTTTCGGATCGTTACGCGGTGGCCGTCGGCGTGCAACTCGAAATCGACGCGTCCTACCGGCGTATCAATGGCGTGTTGCCCCGGCGAGATGAGCCCTTGATGAGCCATCGTCACGGCCACTCCTATCGTTCCGTGGCCGCACATGTGCAGGGTACTGACGTTGTTAAAGAAGATCACGCCCGCCACACAATCCGTGTCATCAGGAGGACACAGCAACGCGCCGACAATCACATCCGAACCGCGTGGTTCATTAACAATGCCATTTCGCAGTCCGTCGAATTTCGTGCGAAAAATCTCGCAACGATCCGCGAGCGTTCCGTTGCCTAGATCCGGCAGGTTGCCAACAACACATCGAGTTGGTTCACCGCCAGTATGTGAATCAATTACGCGAATTCGGTGCAATTTGGACAGCTTTCGGCGTGGACTTCGGGCTTCCTCTTAACCGTGACTATACTCACCTCGCTGTAGGACTGGAACCGGCGCCCATTTATGATGGGGCTATGAAACCCAAGCAGCCCACGAGAAGTTCACGCACAGTCGCCTTCCTCGCCGATATACCGCAGCGCGGACTGAGCTTCGTTTTCATCGTTTGCGTCACGTTTGCAGTTGGGCCAAGCGCGTTCGCAGAAGACGCAGGTACCAGCGAACTCTTCGCACACCGCATCCTGCCGATCTT
>CAYQMZ010000198.1:0-6660 GCA_964418725.1 uncultured Pirellulaceae bacterium | reverse complement strand
CCCCAACAAAATTCGCGGCGAGCTCAATATGCTCTCGCGTGAAGGCCTGCTCCAGGGTGGCGAATCTGACGAGCCGGCCTTAATCCCTGGGGACGCAGCGGCCAGCCCTTTATATCAAGCCGCGAATTGGGATGGCCTGGAGATGCCCCCCAAAGAGAACGATCGGCTCAATGCCGAACAACTGGCTGACTTGAAGCAGTGGATTGACGGAGGAGCGGAATGGCCGACGGTGGAACAAATCGATCAGATCCTGCGAACGACGGCAGACAAATGGAACCAAGATGACGGCGTGATGATTGCAACAAGTGGTGGGCTGTCCGAGGAATGGACCAATCGTAAATACAAACCGGAGGATCTTTGGGCCTACCAACCTCTCTGGCAAGACGATCGGAACATTCTCCGACCAGACACGAACCCGATCGACCAATTGATCGACGCGCGTCTCAACGAACTGAACATCGCTCCGGCAAAGACAGCGGATCGTCGAACGCTCATTCGCCGTATGACGTACGACCTCACCGGCCTTCCGCCAACTCCCAAGGAAATCACCGACTTCCTTGCTGATCCCCGCGATGACCAACAGGCAATCAACTCGTTGACCGAACGCCTACTAAGCTCCCCGCACTACGGCGAACGCTGGGCACAGCATTGGCTGGACGTCGTACGCTATGCAGATACGTCAGGTCTTGCCAATGACTTTGACCGAGGAAACGCGTGGCGATACAGAGACTACGTTGTACGATCATTCAACGAAGACAAACCGTACGATCAATTCGTTCGAGAACAGATTGCCGGCGACGAAATCGACGAGAGCGATCCAGAGCTCTTGATCGCGAGCGGGTTCCTAAGGATGGGACCATGGGAATTGACCGGCATGGAGGTTGCCAAAGTTGCGAGGCAACGATTCTTGGACGACGTCACCGATGCTGTGGGGCAAGTCTTTCTCGGGCACATGCTGCAGTGTGCTCGATGTCATGACCACAAATTCGACCCCGTCCCGACACGTGACTACTACGCGATGCAGGCGATCTTTTCGATGACCCAATTGGCAGATCGTCGCGCAGAGTTCTTGCCTAAAGAAAACCAAGCCAATTTCGACGAAGCAAATTATCTGAAGCGACGGCAAAAGTACTTCAAAAGTCGCTTGGCGGAAGTCAACAAGAAAGAAACTCTAAAAGCAGCTCGCGCATGGTTCGAAGAGCAGGGCAGGGAGCCGGCGGAATTCGAGCGAACAGTCCTAGAACTAACCCAAAACGAAAGTGCGCCATCACTAGAAGCCGTTCGAACGGCGATGGCAAAACGCGATGTGCCAGCCGATTTGATTCCACCAAAGAAATCGGGATTTGAGCCAAAAGACTTTGGAATCGAACGCATCTGCCGCAAAGAAGCCCAGCGGTTAGCTTGGCGACTGGATCGCTATCGGCCGTTTGCACTCGCTGTCTACAGCGGCAAGACCCGAAAGCTACACAGTGTTTCGTCACCGCTGCGTCTACCCAAAGACAGACAACAGGGCGAACTCGAGGAAACCGCGATTCTTACCGGAGGCGATCCGTTTAGCCCGTCGCAGAAGGTCGCCCCGGGAATGCTCAGCGCCGTTGGACTGCCCTTCCAAGCCACGGACACTATTGCAGGTCGTCGAACACAACTAGCCGACTGGATCACCTCCAGGCAAAATCCGCTGACGGCCAGGGTGATGGTGAATCGGATCTGGCAGTGGCACTTCGGTACTCCGCTTGCCGGGAATCCCAACAACTTCGGGGGCACAGGCAAAAAGCCCACTCACCCTCGATTGCTCGACTACCTAGCACAGCGATTCATGGACCAAGGTTGGTCCGTGAAGTCAATCCACAGACTCATCCTCAGCTCAAAAACCTATCGCCGCAGTACCGCTCACCCCCAACCCAAGCAACTGGCGCAACTAGATCCCAACGGCACCGGCTATGCTCGCTTTGCGACACGCCGCCTAACAGCCGAAGAGCTTCGTGACACGATGCTTAGCTGCTCTGGCGAGTTGAACCTAGAAGTTGGCGGGATTCCCGTAAGGCCCGAGATGAATATGGAAGCCGCCCTACAACCTCGCATGGTCATGGGCAGTTTCGCCGAAGCCTGGCAACCGTCCACCACACCAGCCCAGCGGCACCGTCGTTCCCTATACGCGATGCGAGTCCGTGGCTTACGGGATCCATTTTTGGAAGTTTTCAATTCGCCTAGCTCGGAAATATCATGCGAAGCCCGCGAAGCGTCCATGGTGACACCGCAGGTCTTCGCCATGTTCAACAGCGAGTCCTCGTTTGATCGAGCGCTGGCAATGGCCAATCGCGTCACGCAAGAATTCGCTGAACTGTCGCTTTCGAAGGAAGCCCGAGAAGAAAAGATCATGCAACGAATCTTTCAACTCGCGTACGGGCGGGACGCGGATAAGCGCGAGCAAGAAGCGTGTGCGGAGCACTGGAGAACAATGACGGAGAGGCACAATTCCCTGCAATTTGAGAAGCCCGACTATCCGACGCAGATCGTTCGTCAGGCAATTGAAGAAAACACGGGCGTGGAGTTTGAGTACACCGAGCCTTTGGAAATGTACGAGGAATTCGTACCCGACCTAAAACCCGCTGACGCCAGTCCAAAACTGCGGGGCCTGGCCGAGCTTTGTTTGGTAATCTTCAACTCCAATGAGTTTGCCTACGTCCACTAACGACGTGAGGAACAACATGCACTACCAACGACGCGATTTCTTATACGGGCTGGGCGCTTCCATCGGTGCGACGGCATTCCAATCTTTGCTCAGTGCAGATCAACCGAAACAGAATGGCCCACTGGCGCCCAAGGACGGCCACTTTCCTGCCAAAGCAAAGAATTGCATCTTCCTGATGATGGAAGGTGGCCCCTCTCACATAGACACATTCGACCCCAAGCCCAAGCTGAAACAGCTACACCTGCAAGAGTTCCAGCGCAGTGGTGAACAAAAGTCAGCGATGGAAAGTGGCAAACGCTACTACGTCGAAAGCCCGTTCAAGTTTCGCCAGCACGGCGAAAGCGGTGCCGACGTCGCAGAGAATTGGCAGCATCTTTCAGAACGCGTAGACGACATCTGCTTCTATCGCGGTTGCCAAGTGGATTCGGTGAATCACCCAACTGCACTTTACCAGATGAATACGGGCAATCGATTCGGAGGCGATCCTGCGTTGGGTTCTTGGACCACTTACGGGCTGGGTTCAATGAACGAAAACCTGCCGGGATTCATCGTGCTGCCGGAGATTTCGCATCCGCAGGGAGGCGCAGCGAATTGGAGCAACGGTTTCCTGCCGGCACATTACCAGGGAACTCCGCTGCGACCGACTGGCTCGCCGATCCTGGACCTCAAACCAATGCAGGGAATCACTGCAGAGCATCAACGAGCGAACCTCGACCTGCTTTCGAAGCTGAACAAAAACCACGCGAATCGACACCCGGACCACACCGAGTTGGCAGCCCGAATGGAAGCGTACGAACTGGCGTTTCGTATGCAGGCGCAAGTGCCGGGCTTGCTGGATATCGACAAGGAATCTGTAAAAACTAAATCCATGTACGGCATCGACTCCGAACGGACCAATGCATTCGGACGCAAATGCCTACTTGCTCGACGGCTCGTAGAAAGTGGCGTCCGTTTCGTGCAACTGTACGCCGGCACCTGGGATTCCCACGACTACATCGCACGCGCACACGGAAATCTGGTGAAGCGAGTCGACCAGCCCATCGCTGCGTTGCTTACCGACCTGAAGCAAAGAGGCCTGCTGGAAAGCACGCTCGTGGTCTGGTGCGGAGAGTTCGGCCGATCGCCTGACAATGGCGTGCGAGGCGGAACTGCCTACGGGCGCGACCACAACCCGCACGCGATGACCATCTGGATGGCAGGTGGCGGTGTGAACGCCGGGCATACAGTTGGGGCAACCGACGAAACTGGTTCGGAAGCTGTGGAATGCAAACATCACATCCGAGATCTGCACGTCACGATCCTAAGACTGCTCGGGCTGGACGACAACAAGCTAACGTACTTTCATGGCGGTCGTTTCAAGCAACTCAGCCAATTCGGCGGGCAAGTGATCAAAGAGCTGATTGCGTAGAACTAGATGAAGCGATGCTGGCCGGTAATGTGTGCCGGCACCCAAATCCGCCAACTGCTACATTAGGCCGGCTCGGAGTTACATAACGCTTAGAAAAGGAATCAAAATGGCGGACTTCTTCGAACGTAGCCTGATCGTCCACGAACAACTCCGAGGCAAGATTGGGCTTCACAGCAAGGTACCAATCACCGGTCGCGATGATCTATCGCTCGCTTACACCCCAGGCGTCGCGCGGCCGTGCGAAGTGATCGCCGCTGATCCGACAAAGGTTCGAGACCTGACGATCAAACGCAACAGTGTCGCGGTTGTCAGCGACGGCTCCGCGGTACTGGGTCTTGGGAACATCGGTCCCGAAGCTGCGATTCCCGTCATGGAAGGCAAGGCGTTGCTCTTCAAGGAATTTGCCGGAATTGACGCGTGGCCGATTTGCTTGGCGACGCAGGACGTTGACGAAATCGTCGAAACCGTGCGACGCATCGCTCCGGTCTTCGGTGGAGTAAACCTGGAAGACATCTCTGCGCCCCGTTGCTTTGATATCGAGCAACGACTTCAGGACATCGGCATCCCGGTATTCCATGACGACCAGCACGGAACGGCCATCGTTTTGCTCGCAGGCCTGATAAATGCGGCGAAGGTCGTAGGAAAGAACCTGACGGACTTGCGCGTTGTCATCAACGGCGCCGGTGCTGCCGGGACGGCGATTGCCCGACTGTTGCGATGCGTTGGGCATGAACCTGACGCGTGCGTTTCCGTCAACGAAGTGCTGGTATGCGACTCGAAAGGTATTATCGATCGAGATCGCCAAGACTTGGCCACTTACAAGCAAGAGCTACTTAGCTACACGAATCGAAGTAATACCACAGGCAGCCTTAAGGACGCGATCCAAAACGCGGACGTATTTATCGGTGTCAGCAAGGGCAACCTGCTAACTACGCAGAATGTTGGCTTGATGGCAAACGATGCCATCATTCTCGCGATGGCAAACCCGATCCCAGAGATCATGCCTGAGGATGCGAGAGCGGGCGGAGCCGCCGTCATTGGAACGGGACGCAGCGACTTCCCAAATCAAGTCAACAACGTACTCGCGTTTCCCGGCATCTTCCGAGGCGTCCTTGATTCCGGGGCCCCGCGCGTCACAGAAGAGATGAAGCTCGCTGCGGCGCATGCGTTGGCCGAATGCGTTGATAAACCGACGGCGGAGCAGATTCTGCCGGACGCGCTCGACCGCAGCGTGTCGCCTCGCGTTGCAGCGGCCGTCAGTGGTGCCTGCGACCTTCCCTAGCGACGGCAGCTTTCGCAGACGCTAGCTCTCTGCGGCCAAATAGTTTGATATGGGCAGAGATGTTGAGAATTGACAACAGCTCAAAAATTGACGCCTTGTCAGAAAATGTCGTCGGGCTATAGTTTGAGCATGATCCAACCCAGCCGGAAACAACGCGAAATCGAGCAGCGAGAGACGCTAATCCTGGATGTTGCCCGCGATCTGCTCACCCAGCAGGGCTATCTGGGCCTGCGAATGGACCACATTGCGGACCGCATCGAGTACTCCAAGGGCACGATTTACCAGCATTTCCCCAACAAGGAGGAAATCATACTCGCGCTTGCGAACCAAGCGTTGCTCAAGCGATCGGCCATGTTTGGACTGGCCGTGACGCTGCGAAAAGGCTCGCGCGAACGACTCACGGCTGTAGGCGCCGCGGCGGAGCTCTTCGTAGAACTCTTCCCACACTTCTTCCAGGTCGAACAGATCATCCGCATCAACTCGATCTGGGAGAAAACCAGCGAAAAAAGGCAAAAAACCATGCGTTCGTGCGAGTCACGCTGCATGGCAATTATCAGCGGCGTTGTACGCGATGCGATCGCCCACGGCGAACTCTCGTTGCCAAACGATCGGTCCCCAGAAGATGTCGTATTTGGCCTTTGGTCGATCAACATCGGTGCCTTCGCGATTCTGTCCAGTAGTGACTCGCTGACAGAGATTGGAATTAACGACCCGCTGGCTGCACTACGCGCGAACTCAAATCAGATGCTAGACGGTTATGGGTGGAAGCCACTCTCAGCAGATGTTGACTATTTCAGTTTGCTCGAAGAAGTGAAGAGCGAGCTTCGATCTTCGGATCTTGTTACCAGGCGTTAACTTATTTGCCCAAAACCTGACGGAGTGTCAAAAAATGACGAGGTATTTAATCATCGTCACTGTGGTGGTTTCCGCCGTGCTAGGGATTTGGCATACGGCGGGTCGGGTAACCGCGTCCCCTCCGGACACGCTGGCGCCTGCCGGCGAGGCGAGTGAGGCCCAGATAACTTCGGGGCGACTACTACGAGTTGAGGCTAGTCGCGCCAAGCAAGTTGAAACCGTACAGCAAACGCGAGAGTACACAGGAACTTTGAAAGCGCGGCGTACTAGCCAACTAGCGTTCGAACGATCTGGCAGAGTAATTGAGGTGCTCGTCGATGAAGGACAACTCGTCGAACAAGGGCAACTGCTTGCAAGGCTAGACGTCCAATTGGTTCGAGCTCAGCGTGAGGCAACGATTGCGTCACTCGATCAAGCCAACGC
>CAYQMZ010000197.1:8723-10914 GCA_964418725.1 uncultured Pirellulaceae bacterium | reverse complement strand
CGAACGGTTCTTCATCGATCTTGATATGGACCTGCTCCTCAAGATCAAACAACTGTGGCCGACGTTGTGCCAATTCATCACCAGGTTTTACATACTCTAGCCACTCGAGTTTTGGTTGAAGTTGATCTTTGGGTGACGATTGAATGAGTGGTATTCGTCGCTTGTCGACCTTCGTCTGTTGTAAGACAATCGCATATCGCCGGTCGGGAGAGTAGTGGAATCGGCTCTGATAGAAATCGTCTTCACTTCCGTTCGTCGTTAGTGTTTTACCGGTACCCGATGGATCGAGTAGGACGACGTTGTGATTTCGAATTTTCAGCTCTTTGCCTGCAGCCTCGGTGGATTCCCCATCGTCGGGCTTGGATTGCGGCTGGCTGGGAGCTGTCGCCGGGGCCTTAGCCTCGGCAACACGTTGTGACTCCTCGTTGATTATCGCAACACCGGGCCTAGCAGTTGCGACGAAGTTGCCGACAGGTTTGTCGTCAGTTTGGATCACCCACCAGTGTCCGACGTAGGTCGACAACGTTTTCGATTGACCGGATCTTACACGCCCGTAAGGCTTCAGTTGGGCGGAGTAGTCAGACCAGAATATGCTTACGGCCCGATCTAAAGTGTTTTGAAACGTGATTTCCGTTGGTTCGCTACTCGATGTGCTTCTACCACTGTTGCGGCGCGGCTGAAGATCCGTTGAGCCATAGAGACTCTTCAGGTCATCGCCTTCTGTGCGTTCGCCCGTTTGGCTGTCGATCCGTTGGTACTTGGTGACGCCATTGGCGGTGATCTTCAACAGCACGTCATCTTCAATCCACTGGTAAGTGGTCGAGCTTGCACGTGCATCTCGGAAGATTTTGGGGACTGAGGCTGCTCGTTCGTAGTCCGCTTTGGTTCCCTGAGCGTTGACCGTCTGCACGGGAATGATCCAGTTTGCAGGTCCCAACCAGGCTATCGCAACGATGGTGAAGAGAATCTTGAAAGGTTGACGCATGTGAAACCTAACTGGTCGAAAGTAATTCGGCGGGAGCTGGGCGGGGCGTGTAAGCAAACTGGGGATCGAGCGATCGTCCTACGCTTCGCTGCCAAACAGTAGACCCTAGTTTGTGATGATATGAAATGTTCCTTTGCATGACTTCGAGCAATCGAAGACAATCGGCCGCGGCTCAAAGGGGAGAAGCTAAGAATGAAGTGGCCAAACCGTCAACAGTCGAAACGCAGGCGAACACATTGGCCTGTGATGCTTGGGCTGCTTGTTTGTAGTTCCTGTGCGTCGAGTTGTCTGGCTGAGGAATCGAAAGTTGTCTTGAAACCGCCTCCGTTGTCGGACGGACCACCTTCGAGCGGTAAGCGAGTTGCCGTGACTGCCCCCGAGTACGCTGGAACGAAAGTATTCCACACCGTTTATCTTCCACCGAACTGGAGTCCGAAGGGACCTCGCATCCCAATCATTTTCGAGTACACCGGAAACCGCTTTCTCGCATCGGGATCGACGGGCAAGGTGGAGGATGCTGGGTTGGGCTTTGGATTGTCGGCAGGAAAGTACATTTGGGTTTCGCTGCCGTACATCAGTCCGAGTCATGAGCAGAACCAGGTCACATGGTGGGGCGACGTCGATGCGACCGTTGATTACGCAAAACGCAACGTTCCCAAAATCATTGAACGTTTCCATGCGAACACCGAAGCGGTGTTCCTGTGTGGATTTTCGAGAGGCGCTATCGGCGTTAGCTACGTTGGTCTGCACGACGACCAGATCGCCAGGCTTTGGACTGCGTTTGTCACTCACGATCACTTCGATGGTGTGAGGGAATGGAGGAACACGGATTGGGGGAGCCCTTTGCAAAGCTACCGCGAAGCGGCGAAGGCGCGGCTTCGACGCGTTGGTGATCGGCCATTCTTGGTGTGCCAAAATGGAGAAGGGTATGGCGCACGAGAATTCGTTACCACGGTCCTGCCAAAGCACAGCAACTTTCAGTTTCTTGTCACGGACACGCGCGAGATTCTCGGTGAGTTCCCCAACGACGTCGCGAAGTCGGCGCATACAGACCGGTGGTTGAATGTGCCGAGTAGATTTCGAGATGTCGCTTGGAAATGGATGGACGAGTGTATTGCGGTCCGTCGGCAAAACGGCACGCCGCCAAAGTAGATTCCGGAATTTCTGTCCCCAATCGAATCGAATTGCGGAATCAGAGAATACTCG
>CAYQMZ010000197.1:4455-8713 GCA_964418725.1 uncultured Pirellulaceae bacterium | reverse complement strand
TTTCGTGGCAAACCCGGTTCCTGAACCAGGCTTAAGTGCGACTATTTGTGCGCGCCGTTTTAAGGATGATAGCACCGAACGATCAGATTGCCGATGAAGTCGCTGCATTGCGTCACCGTGGTATTGAAGCTGTCACGGAGTGCTTTGAACGCTACCGCGACCGGCTGCGGTTATTCACTATCCATCGGACGGATGAGCGGGTTCTTGGACGTGTCGACTGGGAGGACATTCTGCAAGAGACGTTCATTGCTATCCAGCGACGCTATCAGGAATTTGTCGAGCAGCCGCGCACGCCGTTCTATCTGTGGATGAGATCACAGGCCGCCCGTGTGATTGCTGATCTGCATCGCAAGCACTTGGGAACGCAAAAACGTTCGGTTGAAAGAGAGGTTTCACTGCACGAACGACTTCCTCTTCAGTCATCATCGGAGGCGCTCGGGGACTTGCTGCAAGCCAGTGGCATTTCGCCCAGCACGGCAGTTATTCGTCGTGAGCAATTGGCGACGCTTCGTTCAACTTTGCGTCAACTAAGTCAAAATGATCGAGAGATTCTCGTTCTGCGTCACTTGGAACACATGACCAACGGTGAAGTAGCCGCGGTCCTGGGGATCGATAAGTCTGCGGCGACCAAACGTTACATCCGAGCGTTGAAACGGATGCGTAGCAGTTTCAGAAAGCTCGTATCCTAACGCACATGATCAATGTGACGGCATCTCGCTGCTTCATGTGTCATCGGATTCCGAGTGCACTTGATCCCGGATTTTGCGAATTGCTCGAATGTATCTTTTGCGGGCCGTTGACTTGTCAATGTTCAAGGCTGTGGCAGCTTCTGCGTTCGTGAGTTCCTCAAAGTGACGTAAAAGAATGATGTCTCGATAGATCGGGCGCAGTTCATGGAGAATGTTTTCCAGCCGCACCATGGATTCCTTTCGCGACAGCGTTTCACTTGGCGTTGCCCCCTGAGAGAGCAATTGACTGGCGGCTCCGATGAACGAGTCGGCGTTTGAATCAGCCCAGTTAGCTGACGGCATTTCTCTGCGAATATCTCGAATTCCCGCGCGGAAGTGCCGTCGGTAAATCTCGCTGATTTGCTGATAAACCAGCAGTCTCATCCACATAAACGCAGAAAGCTCGGGTTGTGATGCGAAAAATTCAAGTCGCTGTGCAGCACGCAAATATGTCTCTTGCAGTACGTCGACGGCAGATACTCGTCGTGCAATTCTCGCATCCAATCGCAGCTGGATGATGCGTTCTAGTCGGGGGCGAAAGCGGATGAAAAGCGTGGCCATCGCCTCTTCGCTTCCTGTTCGCATTTCTTCTGTTAGTCGTGATTCGCAATCCTCTGTGTCACTCATGCAGCCGTACCGGGTTCTATGTAGACGTATTCTTAACGGGCGAATGGCGAGAGGAAGGTAACGTCGAATTTCGAAATGTTTCGGAACTCCGGAAACCGAAAAAATATCGTCCAAGTTTTGTCCCGCTTGTCAGCAGCGAGACGTTCATACCTGTAGGTATTGATCTTTTTCTATGGAGTAATCTCATGCTGAACTCATCGAAGAGGCGAGGATTTACGCTCGTCGAGTTGCTGGTGGTCATCGCGATCATCGCAATGCTCGTGCTGCTGCTATTGCCCGCAGTACAGGCCGCTCGGGAAGCGGCACGTCGGAACAACTGCTCGAACCAAGTTCGACAACTAGTGCTGGGTGTGCTGAACCGAGAAAGTGCAACGCAGCGTTTCCCGCTCGCAATGTGGGGAGGCGATTCGCTTTCCGCAATCGATAACCGAGGACCCACGCCTTACGACGATGGTGACGGTTACAGTTTCCTCGTCGCGCTGTTGCCGTACATCGAAGAAACGGCACTTAGCGATGACATGACAACAAGGACGAATCAATTCACTGAGCCGCTTACGTCGTCGACTCTGCGGATTGATGGTACGCGTGAATACGTTTTGGAGCGGCCTGTTGAGTTGCTGATTTGCCCAAGTTTTCCGGGCGAGAACATAGCACAGGGACGTTACCGTCCCATGACGAAGCCACAGGTCAGTAACTATCACGCACTTGTTGCTGGTTGTACGGCTTCCAGTTCTCGTGATACGTTCGGCGACGTTTCGCCGGTAACGGGTGGCATGATTGTGACCAAGGCCGCATCTCCAAAAGGACTGCGTATCGGCGACGCCAAGGACGGAACATCTAAGACGGCAATCATTACCGAAAGCCGCGGTGAAGTGTGGACTGCTTGGTTCTCTGGGGTCAGCACATCGACGCTCGCAATCTCGCCGGACGTCACGTTCTGTTCACGAATAACTCGAAACAATCCAGACGGCTACCCGGCTGTGCCTGAGGGGACGCCGAGTGGATTGAACTACGGGCGTCGAGTGGATGCGCCTGCAGACTCGACAGCCCCATATTTCTGGGAAGGACGATCGGACGAGCGAGAGTGGGGTCCTAGTAGTGCTCACTCTGGCGACGTCGTCATCACTGGCTATGCAGACGGTCACGTCAAAGGACTGAATTCAGGGATCGATGCAACGACGTACTATCGCTTGGTCACCCGTGGTGGCAGCGAGCCAACCGACGACGGCTAGGAGTTAGCCATAGGGAAGCCAGAGATGGAACGGAGTTTCGTCTCTGGTTTCCCGCTCTCTTTAATCGCATGGGCCGAGGCGGATTTGCCCTGGCCCTACCTTTCGCGTTCTTCACCTCACTCTTCCCGCAGGAGACTCTCGCAATGACGCTACGAATTTGCTCGACAATTTGTCTCTTGGCATGTTTGGCTGCTGCCAATCGATGCGGTGCAGAAGAGCTGCCCATCGACGACGGTCATGTTGTCGTTCAAGGTGACTATCTGCAACGACCGTATCGGGTGACCGTTGAGGACGAAGCGGTGCTGATCAATGCTGTTTTGGTTGCGCGGCTGGATGGTCGCGGTACAGAGACATCTTTGGATGAGCTGGTCGCTAACATTGAACGCTGCTTGTTCCGCGGCTGGACGTTGATTGCCTTTGACGCCCATTCGCGATTGGTCCTGGATTCAGTTGATACATCGACGTTTTGGAAGTCGCTGCTAGATGCGGACTCGCCAGAGCAACGAGTCCAACTGGTATTTGAAGAGGCGGAATTCGATCCGTTTCACGCACGTTCGATCCCCACGCTGCAGTGGCGTCGAGCGATGCAGGGGTTTGAGCCTTCGTCGTCGTTGCGGGAGTATGTCGAAGACTGTTCGTCCTGGGGCTGTGCGGTGGAGGGTGAGGCTGACCATGACCAACAAGACAGCGACGCACTGAAAAACGAAGAACCAGATCCGGCAAGTGACGCGAGCTTTGTACTCTACGGGTTAAACACGGTGGGAATGCTACTCGCTGTTGTGTCGTTTGGAGTGCTGATCAACAACAGGCCACTGGGCAACATGTCTTGGAGTAGTATTGTCGAGTCCGCCGATACGTACGGTCTGACTACAAAGTGCTTGTCGTTGTCGGTGGTCTTGAGTATTTTCGATTTGGTCAGCACGACAATTGCTGCTTCATCCGCCGACTTCGGATTCATTGAATTAAATCCGCTGGCTGCGAAGGTGATTGGAGATCCATCAATTCTGACGGCAGTCAAACTGTTGGGAACTGGGCTCAGCGCTGGCCTTCTGTGGTCGCAACGACGATATGTTGGAGCTCAACAGGCGGCGTGGTGGATCTGCTTTGTTTTGACCTTGGTGACTGCACGATGGGTGGTCGTCGACTCTCTGTTCGTTTGCTAGGCCTGGCTAATCCTTACTCGGCCTGAGTTTGCGCTGCTAAAGTTTGCGTAGCCAGAGCATCACCATGTTCAAGCTTAGTATGACGGCTATGGTGACGCCGTTGACGATTAGGATCTGATTGAACGGGACGCCCAACAAATAGATCATCAACAATGCGATTCCCAGTTGTACTGAAATCGCAAGCCACCCAAACAGTAACGCTCTGTCGTCGGCACCCAGCGTCTTCCAAAGCCACAACCCCATCAGCGGCCAGTTGCACGCCATCAGTCCGCCCATCAACGTATCCGCTGTGCTGTCGCCAAAGATAAGTGCTACCGCGAGCAAGCTGTAGGATAAAACTCCAGCAACAGCCACCATGGACACAAGCAAATTTTGCTGCCGTCCCAATTCTGCCGGCTCGTCGCTGTCGTGCCTCGGCGTTTCGTAGGGATTGGCTGAGGGCATCGGCAACTCCTCTCGCTTAGCGGGAATCTCGGGAGAGATGTACGTAAGGCCAACAGCGATGCTT
>CAYQMZ010000197.1:0-4445 GCA_964418725.1 uncultured Pirellulaceae bacterium | reverse complement strand
GGATGATGGAAGCGAAGTAGCGACTCAACACAAGCTACCCAACAGGTATACAGCGAGCTGAACGTTGCATTTGACGCTATCGTACACCGCGGGCAACTCGGTTGAGTGCGCGAAGGACACAAACAGAAACAAAAGAATCTCTATCCTAAGGGGTAACTTAACAGTAATTACTGCCATAACTGACTGATGGACAGAGATTCAAAGAACGACGATTTTTCAGCGGATGCCTTGATTGCACGCGTCGCGAATGGGGAAGTGGCTGCTTTCGAGGGTATCGTGCGCCGCTTCGAGCGGCCTTTGCGAGCATGGCTGGCAACGCAGGCTCCGCCGCCAGTTGATGTGGATGACTTGGCACAACGCACATTCGTCGTCATCTATTCGAAGCTGGACGAATTCGAAGTGGGGTCGAACTTTGCCGCCTGGCTATTTTCGATCGCTCGTTTTCAACTGAAGACGGAGCTAACCAGGCTAAGGCGAGTTGCTGACTATCACGCGCGCCTCGCTCCGGATCTGTTGCAGAAGGAACTCGATCGCCGCAACTCCGAGCCGCCAGAGCTACAGCAACGGCGACTTGATCAACTCTCCAAATGCCTCAAGCTCTTGGGCGAAAGCTCGCGGCGTTTCATTATTTGGAGATATGACGAAGAGATTTCTTTGGAGGAAATGGCCAATCGAAGTGGGCGAAGTGTGGCTGCAGTTAAAAAGCAACTTTGGAAACTGCGTCGCAAGCTGCACGACTGTATTGAAACGAATATGGCAACCGACGGAGGATTGTCATGAACCACGATGAACGATTCGATGAACTGTGGAATGACTATCTTGAGGGCGAGCTTGATCAGGCTGGTATGGCTGAGTTGCAGCAATTGCTGGACTCGAACGCCGATATGTTGGAAGCGGCAACGGATAGCTTTCGAGTGCATCGCTTGTTGGGGCTAGACGCTGCGGATAGCGTCTCTCGTCACGAAGACTTTGTTCAGGCGACGATGGCCAAACTACCGGCGGGCCGTCATGAGTTCGTGGGCGATGTGATGAGCCAACTGACGGGACAGTCTGGCCGAACAACGCAGCGTTCTTTGCGGAAGCCTACTCGCGGGATGCTGATTCTGTCTTCTGTAGTCGCGGGAATGCTGCTGCTGTGCGCCGTTTTGTTCGTCAAAAATTCGTCCGCGTCTGGAGTCGCTCGCATCACTGGACTGCACGGTGCCGTGCAGTGGACTGGTGCTGGCGGTGTCGTCCGCGAAGTCACGGATATTGGCCACGTTCTCAACGGCGGCACCTTGGAAACACTGTCGGCCGATGCGTGGACGAATTTGCAGTTTCACGACGGAACGACGCTAACGGTTTCCGGACCTTCGTTGCTCACGCTGTCGGACCGCGAACAAAAGAGGATACAGCTTAGGCATGGTTGTTTGTCGGCGAAGGTAAAGCGTCAACCATCCGGCCGTCCGATGTTGGTCCGAACTGCGTCTGCAGAATTGAGCGTGCTTGGAACTCGATTTGACGTGGAAGCAGCCACGGAATCAACGCGACTGACCGTGCACGAAGGGCGAGTTCGATTGAAACGCTTGAACGACGCCGAGCAAGTTGATGTACCTGCGAGGCAAACGGTCATGGCCTCACTCGACGACCTGCAAGACTTGTCACCGGTCAAGCGAACTGCGCCGGTGACGGTTTGGCGAAGCGATTTGCGTTCGGACGCAGTGGTTGGAAAATGGATCTCCGATCTTGTGATGACCGGGAAGAAGTTGAAGATCGCAGTTCGCAATGGTGAGTTGTCCGTAGACGCTGCGCGTGTTGCCTTCAAGGAAGCGGCACGTTTCGATGATACTACCGGCAGCGTTTGGGCGACTCCGTCTGCCGTCGGTTCGCTCGTGGTGCTCTCTCCGCAGCATTCGGTACAGCAACCGCTCCTGTTGAATGCCGACAGTCGCATCCGCGTTCGTGGGCAATTGCACCCACGGTCGACGCTGGAAATTGGGCTAAGCGTTGGACATGCGGATGGCGGGTTTGCTGGTAAGTACAGCACGCAGATCGCGGCCAATGAAATATCGTCAAACGGCCGATTTGATCTGGATCTTTCGTTGAGCCGATTTCGCAGCGAGACGAATCCAGCGGGTTCTTTGGTGGGAACGGAGTTGACCAGTTGGTGGTGTGTCGCGGAATCAACCGCAGTGAAGGTTGAGATTACAGGCGTCGAGGTGACGGACTAGTTGTGCGTGTTCGCATAAGAAGGACAAAACAAGAAAACGGAAGGCAACGAAAGAAACAATGCATACTCTTGGACCCCGCACTTATTCTCTGGTTCGATGCGCCTGCATTCTGCTCGTTTTGACCTTGGGGTCGATGACTGCGGCCGAGGATACGGCGACCTATTGGAATCAGTTCCGAGGCCCTAACGGTGATGGGCGATCTTTGGCGGTCAAGCTTCCAGTCGAGTTCGACGAGGCGAAGAACTGTCGTTGGAAAACGTTGATTCCACTGGAAGGCTGGTCTTCGCCCGTCGTTTGGGACAACGAGATTTGGTTGACGGCCGGAAGTGATGCTTCGCGAGAACTGCGTGCCATTTGTGTTGATCTTCAAAGCGGCGCGATTCGGAAAGACATCAAGGTCTTTGACATGATCGAACGCAAGGTCGATCCGGCTTACGTACACGACTCGCCCCATCTGAATAGTCCGGCGACGCCAACACCGGTCGTTGAAGAGAAACGTGTCTTCGTCAGTTTCGGTTCACAGGGGATTGCGTGTTTAAACCGAGCGACGGGCGAGAAGGTTTGGGAACGTCGAGACCTCCGTATATACCAGCCGGTTCGCCAAGGTTCTTCTCCGATTGTGGATGACAAGAACTTGTATGTGGCATTCGACGGGACAGATCAACAGTTTTTCGTCGCACTCGACAAGGAGACGGGCGATACGCGGTGGAAAGTCGACCGCAATGTCGAAACCGACTGGGTGGCAACGCTTCGCGGACGTGGATTTTCGCCAAAGAAGGGTGGTAAGCCCAACGACAACAAAAAGTCGTTCGCAACCGCATCGTTGATTAATGTCGAAGGTCAGCGACAACTGATCGCGCCGGCAGCAGAAGCCATAATCGCTTACGACCCGGATACCGGCGACGAGCTTTGGCGAACAGTGCATCCGGGTGGTTTCAATGTGGCGGCTCGGCCAATCTATGCCAATGGATTGGTCTACGTCTTTACCAGTGGATTGAACAATTTCCTTCTGGGAATTCGCCCCAACGGAAGTGGAAACGTCACGGAAACGCATGTTGCTTGGTCTACGAAGAAGAGCACTCCCAGTATTCCTTCGCCGATCGTCGTCGATGATTTGCTATTCATGGTGACGGACAACGGAGGAATCGTGCGGTGCCTTGATGCAACGACAGGCGAAGAGATTTGGAAGAAGCGTCTAGGCGGAGACCATTGGGCCTCACCGATTCTTGCGAACGGGCGGCTATATTTCGTAAGCAAGTCGGGCGACGTCGTGGTGCTCTCAGCAACAAGAGAAAAGCCTCAGGTGCTTGCAGAGAATAGGTTGAACGCGAGGTTTATCGCTTCGCCTGCTGTTGCCAGTGATTCTCTGTTGCTTCGTTCAACGACTCACCTTTACTGCATTGCGGAAGGTTACCGAAGAACGCCTGAACAAGTCGCGGCGGACGTGTATCCAGATGATGGCGAGCGTAAGAATCCCCCTCGTGGTATCGCCAAGGGAACTGGGAAGAGGAGGGCGGGAAAGAATGCCAAGGGAAAGAATGGAGTCGCCGACAAAGAAACAGTGGATCGCAGGCTTGAGACGCTGGGAACACGGCTGAAGGGCATGGTCAAATCCGGCAAGCTGACTGCAAACGAAGCAATCGAGCTCTATCAGGCTGCGGCCGGCAAGTAAGGCAAGAACGCACGTATCCGTGCACGGTTACTCGCTCTAACACAAACGTAAAGAACAGATCATTCGATGGACGCAGATATGAAACCACTTCCACTCATGCTGAGTATTCTGTTGGCACTCCTTTGCAGCGCGCTGGTTGCTCAGGATACGGCTTCCGTGGATTGGAATGCCGAATACGATCAGCTGCTGATTTCCGACCCAGGCGTTCGCCAGAAGATCGCAGACGGCAGCACGACGAAGGCGGAAGTCATCGAATGGCTGAAGAGTAAACGTGGTACGAAAAACGAATCTGGTAGGGCAGCCACAAAGCAAGCCAAGGATCCGTCGTCCGGGCATGATCTAAGTGCGTTTCGCAAAAAGCTCGCCCAGCTCGTCAGGTCCGGCAAGTTGACCAAAGATGAAGCAATGGAACTCTGGGGGACGATGTCCGGTTCCGATTCTGGCGAGGTCGGCCGCAGGAACAAGGCTGGGACAGACTGGGAAGCTGCGTATCAGAAACTCCTGAAGAACAATCCCGACATTGAGAAGAAAGTTACAAGCGGCGGAGCCACTAAGGCAGATGT
>CAYQMZ010000196.1:2818-10954 GCA_964418725.1 uncultured Pirellulaceae bacterium | reverse complement strand
TCTTTCCATCGGAGCTTTCGACAACGAAAGCACCACCAAGGCGTGCGTTGATCGTGACGCTACCATTGGGTTTTACTTGTCGACCGCGAGCGCGCCGGCCAGTCGGCTGCAGCGGGTACACCGTGATCGCGACCTTCGCTTCGTTCTTCACCGTAAATGGAATTGGTAGTCTTCCTGGCCCCGAAGGGCTGGTGTGAACTGGCGGCGTCATCGTCAAACTTTTCGGCGGAAGAGTCGACCGCAGCATATTGCGAAGCCTCTTCAGCTCCGCGGGCTCGATTCGTTCAGCGACGTTCAGTGTTTCTCGCCTACCGAGGTGTGAAGCCGGGCGGCCACTCGGGCTGTGGTCATACAGTTCCTGGGACTTCATTTTTCCTGTGCCGAAATCTCGCCACTCGACGTAGCGATACTTGTCCGTGCGCATGGAATATCCCATGTACTCGGCTCCTTCGTGGCGGCGGTAGTATTGGCTGAGTACGCTCTGGTGAACCTTTGCTGCTGGTTCGTGCAGAATTGGCACGAGGCTCTTGCCCTCGGCGAATTCGGGCGTCTCTACCCCGGTCAGTTCACAGAGCGTCGGAAAGAGATCAAGCAACTCGACCAACGAATCGGTGGTCTCGCCGGCCGTCTTCATGCCTGGTGCAGAAATGATCAACGGAACACGAGCGTCGATTTCGAAGTTGGTCATTTTGCCCCACCCGCGATACTCGCCAAGCTTCCAGCCGTGATCGCTCCAAAGGACGACGATCGTGTTGTCACGGAGTCCTGCTGCGTCGAGTGCTGTCAGTAGTCGCCCGATCTGGGCGTCGACATAACTGACGCATGCGTGGTAGCCGTGAACTAGTCTCCGTGCCTTTTCTGATTCCAGTTCTTCGTCATCCCAAGGTTTGGGCATATCGATCAAGTCGACATAGTGTGCCAGCTCGCTGTTGTTGTGCATCGCGTAGGGCGGCGCACCAACCGGTGTCGCTTGGTCGGAGGGGACGGGTAGCGATTTCGGATCGTACAAGTCCCAATATTTCTTGGGTGCAACAAATGCCAAATGCGGTCGGATGTAGCCCATCGCCAGAAAGAAGGGGTTGTCGGATTTCCCGAGACGTCGCAAGTCTTCAATGCACATGTCTGTGCGAGCCCCGTCCAAGAGCTCGCTATCCGCCACATCGGGCGCAGCAGTTGCCGGCCCACGCAGGTTGTTTTTGAGCCAGTCGCGAGCCGGTAGCTTCTTCATTTCCGCACGTACATATTCACGCGTGCCCTCGGGATAGACGTAGGGTAACTCTGGTCGATCGCGAATCGGTTCGCTCCAGGATTGTGGATCTGGCGTCGGGTTGTGAAAGATTTTGCCGTGGCTTACGGCGATGTAGCCAGATTCACGCAGCCATTGTGGTAGCGTGACGGCGTCAGGTTTGGCTTCGCGAAAGTGGATTGGCAGTGTCCATACGCCCAACGTGTCGGGGCGCAACCCAGTCATCAAGCTCGCACGCGATGGATTACAGACGGCCACTTGGCAGTATGCCCGGTTGAACTGCATTCCACTTTCCGCCAACGCGTCAATGTTGGGGGTGATCGCGTTTGGATCGCCGTAACAGCCGAGGGTTGGACGAAGATCATCGACGGCGATGAACAGGATATTCGGCTTCTTTGCCGGTTGTTTGTCTGCACTGATGAATGTGGGTGACGGCGTATGGGGTTCGTTCGACGGCCCGATTGCGAGGAGCGAATGTGCCGTGCGAAAATAGAGTACGCCCTCTGAAATAGCGGGCGTGGCGAGGCAGGAATCGCCGAGTCGGTTTTTTGCCAGCACTTTGAACTTTGGGCCGGCCTCAACCACATAGACCGTGCCGTCTTCCGCTGGACAGTAAATCTTATCGTTCGCTGCGACGAGCGAAGAGACGATGTATGCGCGGCTGCCGAGCCGCTTCTCATAGATCTTTTTACCGGTCAATGCGTGAAAGCAACGCAGCACCCCATTGGTGTTTCCGAGATACATGTAATCTCCGAATACGACCGGCGTCGACATGTACGATCCGCCCTTTTCAACTCGCCAGGCCAAGCCCGCTTCCTTGGGAGAATCCGCTTCCGTAATGTTGCCCTTTGAGTCCGTGCGAAGCGAGATGATGGGAGACTTTGCGCCGTGAGCGTTCGTAACATAGATCCGGTCGTTGGCGATGAATGGTGTTGGGATTGGATTGTCGCCACCGCCCTTGATCCGCCAGACTTCATCACCGTTTTGCATGTCGTACGCGACGATCCAGGGCCATCCATTCACGACGGCTTGAGCCTGGCCGTCCACTTCATGGATCAGCGGCGTACCCCAACTGCGTTCGCAAACTCCGTCGCGAGACTGCCGCCAGAGTGTTTCACCATTCTTCAGTTTCAACGCAACGACGAACGGATCCGTAGGGTCGTCGCAGACGAGAATGATGCGGCCAGAATGAATTGCAGGCGAACTCCCGTAGCCCCAGCCGATCCCGTACTTGCTGATGTCGACGACGCCGAGGTCCTTTTTCCATTTCAGTTCGCCGTCGAGGTCATAGCAGTACAGCCCCTCGGATCCAAAGAAAGCGACAACATTGTCACCGTCTACCGCGATCGTCGTGTTCGCATGCGTTGCTTTGGTATGCCGAGTGGCCTTGGGAAATCCTGCGTGGGCCGTTTTTCGCCACAACTCTTTCCCTGTTGTCTTGTCGTAGCAAAGCACAAGCCATGTCTGTTCGCCGATGTCGTTTGCTGCGTCGGTGTTACCACCCCGGCCAATTTGAAGTGCAACATCGTCATCCTTGGCAACAGCCGTTGCCAAGAAGATCCGGTCTCCCACGATCGTCGGACACGAATGCCCCAGCCCCGGAACAGGAGACTTCCACAAGACGGATTTGTCTTCGGGATTTGTCACGTCCCAGTGTAGCGCCGTGTCGTAACCGGCAGCGACGCCTTTGGCTCCCACGCCACGAAACCCAGGCCAATCAGTGGTGGCGTCGCCAGCAAACAGGATGGAAGTGAGAGAAAGTAGAAGGGCGAGCGTAGTAGTGTTGAGGTATCTGATCACTGGTTTGCATTTCTATTCGACGGGAACGCTAATTCTCTGCAATTGTCAGGTATGCGGCGAGACCGATCTTTCGAGTGACGTTGGGCGAGGTTTGGAGCCGCAAGGCCAACTCCAACTGACCGCTGAAACCGCGAGTTGAGTTGGAGTGATCAGTCCCAGTCAGTTCCCCACAAAAAATGCGTCGATCGGCGTTTCTAAATGACTATTTGCCGGCTGGCCGGTTGATGAAAACCTGGTTGCGCTGGCCCGAGTTGGCGATCGCGATATCGGGGAATCCATCCTCATTGAAATCTGCCACGCAAAGCCCGTAGGTGGCGGATTGTTTTGATCCAAATTGTTGCGCGACGAATCGTTTTCCGTTGTCTCGATTGTATAGCACTGAGTTCGCCTGTCCCTGGTTGCCAGTGACGATGTCTGGCAGTTGATCGCCATTGATGTCGGCAACTGCGATGCAGAAGGTCTGGTGGTCAGATTGGCCAACTGAGATCTCTCCCACCACACCGCCTTTGCCGTTGCCGAAGTAGACTGTGTTGGAGCTGCCAATGTTGCCGACGACCCAGTCGGCACGTCCGTCTGCATTGAAATCTGCGATCGCCACAGCCCGACTGGACTGAGCGGAACCGAACGGGATTGATGGACCAAATTTAATAGACTTGTTGGTTTTCCCAGTCTTCTCACCGAGCAAAATCGCGTTCGGTTGGTCATCGCGATTGGCGAGGATCATGTCAAGTTGACCATCCGAATTCAGATCGGCAACGGCGACATCGATGGTCGAGTCGGTTTTCGTTCCGAAGGCCATCGTATGTTCAAACGTTGCCCGACCTCCGTTGAAGTAGATCTGATTGGCTCGGCCACGGCAGGTCATGATTAAGTCCATGTCGTCGTCGCCGTCCACGTCGGCGACCGTCAGGCTGCGAACGCTGCTGGGCATACCGACTTCGCAATGCCGGCGAAAGGTTCCTTTTCCGTCGTTTAAGAAGACAAGGCAGTGAGCGTTGTCATTGCCGACTACAACATCAAGGTCACCGTCTCCGTCGAGATCCGCGAGTTCACACGCATAACTCGTGGATTGATCCACTCCCAGCGGTCGTGCGACATTGAATAGCCCTCTTCGTTGATATAGGAAGACCATGTTCTGCTGTGGCCAATGACGTCCATTCGCCACCACCAGATCAATGTCACGATCGCCATCAACATCACCGGCGCGTACGGAGGCCGAAAGTCTGGATTCCGTGCCGAGTGACAATCGGGGGCCGGTCACGAATTGTCGCCCTTGCGCAAACGCGTCCTGTGAATTGAGTAAGTAGCTGCTGGGCAGCACGAGAAGGGCGAGAATCAGATTCCGAACGGCATTTTCAGTGTGAACGAGACGGCAGTGTGATCGCGTCATCATTCGACAGAGTTTCGAAGTTCGTTCTGCTGTTGCTGGTGCTTGCATGTTGTGGTTTTCGACTGGATACCGGCACGTTCGCGGCAACGTTAGGGCCGCTGACTGAGCCATTCGTCTCGACTGGATCGCGATGGCTTGAGGTGTTCGCATTTGGTCAAGCCGCGTTTTCGTGTGCCGTTATACCAGAACCGCGAGGCAGGCCTGTGGTTGCTTGTTCTGTGTCTAGCATCACAAACAAAGCCAAATATGACAGTGAATCGTTAAGCGTGAGTAGACTCGCCTACCAACCTCCGTTTTTGGTTTCAGGGTCCGACCAATCGAATCAATTTTGCTCTCTCGAGGTTGCGAATGAAAAGCCTAACATTCAAAGGCGTTCTTGCTCTTCTGGTAGTCGCGCTGGCTACTTCGGCTTTGTGGGGGCAGGGGTTTCGACGGGGCAGCGGTCCGGGAGGTCGCGGTGGAGGTCCAGGTGGTCGTGGCGGAGTTTCTCGTCTCGACGCAAGTGGATTGAAAGTCGGTAGCCCAATGCCGGAGGTAACTGTCTTTGACGCGGACGGCAAGCCGTTCGAGACCGCTTCTTTGAAGGGGAAGTATTCCGTTGTGGTCTTTGGGTGTCTGACGTGACCGCCTTTCTTGAGAAATGTCTCCAGTCTGGAGGCCGTGTATCGTGATTACGCACCTAAAGGCGTTCAATTCCATTTCGTCTATAAGACGCTGGCCCATCCCGAGAACAATGGCTACGTAAATCCTGTCACCGTCGAAGAACGGTTGTTGCACATCAAGGAAGCGAAGCGTGTATTTGATGGCGTCACGATTCCGTGGCTCGCGGATAACATCGATAACGATCTGAAGAATCAACTCGGTGGACTCAACAACCCTGAATTCATCTTCGATCCCCAAGGGAAAATCATTCGGCTTCGGGATTGGAGCTCTCCCGATCAACTAAGGCAAGATCTAGCAAAGCTGGTTGGGGCGTCTGCGACGACGACGACGGTGCGTCAGTTGGGTTTGAAGATCAAGGACATGGCTACGCCGACAGCGAAGAAGGGAGTCGTTCCGAAGCTGCAACTCTCCGGTCCTATGCAACCCATCAAGGCTGTTGCAAACACGGAGGAAAGCAAGTCGCCGTTCTACGCAAAACTCCGCGCCGAAGCGGATTCGACGCTCTTAAGTAAAGGTTCTGGCAAGCTCTACATCGGTTTTCATTTGGATCCACTGCTAAGCGTGTGCTGGAACAACTTGGCGAAACCCGTTGAGTATTCGATCACCTCTCGCGGGAAAGTGACTGTCGATCCCGCGGTAGGAAGCGGCCCCAAAGTGGACGTGGAATCGGACAGTGACCCACGCGAGTTCCTTGTGGGAATCAATGGGTGGTAAAAGGGCGAACCTCTGAAGTTGGAAGTTCGCTACTTTGCTTGCAACAAAGACGAAGGTTGGTGCAAGCCGGTCACACAGACCTACGAACTGCAGCTAGAGCGAGATAAGGATGCAGGTACTGTTCGTGCTCGATCCGGTGGTGGTCGCGGTGGATTCCGTGGCGGTGGCCAAGGTGGTAGAGGCGGCGGTCTAGGAGGCAGAGGTATTGGTCCCGGTGGCAGAGGAGTCGGTGGCCGCGGTGGCGGTAGGCCTCGATGATCGAATGAGAACCACTTGCCGAGTCGTTTTCAGGTCGTACTGGCCTTCCGGCTACTTTGAACAATGCCACGCGTGGTGACGGCTGCCACAAACATGTCGAACTCTTTCAACGATTTGCACCATGAACTCATGTCGGACAAACTCCCGCGAGCGATGGTTCGCGTTTGTCGTCGTCTCTGTCATTCTCCTTCAATCATCCCTCGCTCCAGCGGCGATAAGTGACCCGCGAGATTTAGAGGGCAATGTGCTTTGGCTCGATGCCAGCGACCTTGACGGGGACTTTTCCCTAGGCGGTACGCTGGTGGGAGGCACGACCTGGATCGACAAATCACCTTTGCAGAACGCCCACGCGACGCAGGCAGCGGCATCACGGTTGCCGTCGATGGTTGAGTCAGATTTCAACGGTCTCACCATCCTGGAATTTGATGGCAACGACTTCATGGACATCGACAGCGCGGCCTTTGGGATGCTGCGTAACGTGGAAAGCGCGACGATGATTGGCGTGCTGACAACGGAACGAAACTCATCAAATCGAGGCATGCGTGCGCTCATGGTATCTTCGGGAACCAATTCGGCAGGCACGCGAGCCGGAATCAATTTGTTCGACAGCTTTGGCACCAGCATTGGCGGCACAGGAGATTTTGGTCTGGCGGGGCGCCGGTTGGATTCCGACGAATTTCAACGCATCGAGGGCGGCGAGCTGACGCCGGGGCAGTTGTCGACGATGACTGGCGTATTTGATTATCAAGCGGGTGAGTTGACGTTACTGGTCGATGGTGAGCAGGAGACGCAGGTGTCGGACTTCCAGACGGCAGGCAACACGAGTGACACCGACAGCCTCAATATCCGTATCGGCGCTGATGCTGTGCTTGGAAATCCTCGCGGATTCTTTACCGGTCAGATTGCGGAACTGATGGTCTTTGACCGCGCGCTCAGCGTTGAAGAAATCGGAGACGTCGAATCTTACATCTTCGATAAATGGTTGGCGGCCAACACTTGTGAGCCGTTCAACTCGTTATTGGGTGATTTTGACGGGAGTGGTACGGTCGAGTTTGCTGACTTCCTCGCATTGTCGACCAACTTCGGGAGCGAAACGGAAAACTATTCGGACGGCGATGCGAACTGTGACGGCACTGTGGCCTTCGACGATTTCCTGACGCTCTCATCGAATTTCGGAGCCACATTGGTGGCGAACACCACCCAGTCCGTGCCAGAACCCAGTGCCTTCACCCTGTGCGGCTTACTTGTAGTCCTGTTGCCCATTCTTCTCGAATCAAAACGACGTGCAGTCCTCTCTTATAGTAGATCGCCGTAGCGTTTTTCGTGGTGGTAACGCGGCGATTCGTTTTCCTGGTTAGAGATTGGCTTAAGCCCCGTTTCAGTGCTCGGCCTGTCGCTTTCGATGGGGTGGCTTCTGATTCGGGTGTCGCTTAGTTCGTTCGTCGGTGATGGCCTTTGTTGTTGCTGAGTCAAGCGTGCCCCAGTCCTTTTCGTGGCTGATGACAGGCAGGTGAGGGAACAACGAACCGGTTGGACGCTGCGATTTGCCGCGCTGCATGAACTCACCGAGCTCTTGTCGCGTGGTTTTAGCCAGCCGCGTTAGATCCGAAACAGTATCCGGATTGCTGTGGGCTACGTTTGTGGTTTCAGCCGGATCTGTCTTCAAGTTGTAGAGTACTGGTTTGCGAAGATTGGCGAATGCCTTGTTTTTATCCCAGAACGGTAGCTGTTTCTGTTCACGCGGGAGATGAAGCTTCCAGTGGTCGCGTCGGATCGCCTGAAGGTTCTCGCAGTTGTAGTAAAAGAACGGTTGGCTCGACGTTCGTTTTAAGACTTCACCATCGAATAGCGGCAACAGGTTTTCACCGTCATAGATCCTGTCCTTCGGAAGTGGCGCGTTGATCGCAGTGGACAGGGTAGGGAAGAGGTCCATTGCATTCACGTTGACGTTGGATACGGCGGGTTGCTTGATTCGTGCGGGCCAGTGAAAAATGAATGGAACGCGATGCCCGCCTTCAAATGTCACGTACTTCGTACCGCGGTACGGCTTCGCATATTTGTTGGA
>CAYQMZ010000196.1:0-2808 GCA_964418725.1 uncultured Pirellulaceae bacterium | reverse complement strand
AGTCGGCCCATTGTCGGATGTAAACACGACTATTGTGTTCTCCGCTAGTCCCGCCTCCTTCAGGGCCGACATTATCTGGCCGACGCTCCAATCCAGTTCCTGCATGACGTCGCCGCGAATGCCATCCTGCGATGTCCCGTTGAACGCTCGCCCAGCCTTGTACGGTGTGTGCGGGTAATTGTGTGCGTAGTAAAGAAAGAATGGCTTGCCAGACTTTCCGGCGTCATGAATGATCGAAGCTACACGAGTCGTGTACAGTCCTGTCAGACGTTCAAGTGGTGTCTTTGCGAAGACTTGTTTGTCGTCATCGGAGAACTTTGGCGAGTGACTGAAGTTGCAGGGCATACCGTAATAGTGATCGAAGCCCTGTGTACGCGGCAGGAACTCCGGCTCCGTACCAAGATGCCATTTGCCGACCATGTACGTCGCGTAGTCCTTTTTTCGGAACTGTTCAGCGATGGTGATCTCATCAGGGTGCAGGCCGAGGAACCAGTGGGCTCGCCGCTTCGGATTAATTCCCATGTACAGTCCCGAACGCTGCGGATACGCCCCCGTGAGAAACGCGGCTCTCGACGGAGAACAAATCGATGCGGCGGTGTGGAAGTCGGTGAAGCGAACGCCTTCGGCCGCAAGTCGATCGATGTTCGGAGTGCTAACCTTCGTAGCTCCATAGCAACCGACGTCTGAATAGCCCAGGTCGTCGGTCAGCATGAAAATGACGTTCGGTATTTCCGCGGCGGCAAACGACGCAGAGGCGACCGCGAGATATGTGATAAGACCGAGCTTCGTTTTGAACGCGTACTTCGTCATTTCGTTTGTAACATATCGTTTTGCGATTTATTCTGTTCTGCCCCGGCGTTTCGGTTGACGGTCACATTTCTATCCTCGTCAACGATAACCTCGTCGCCCTTAGCAAGGTTGCAGATCTTTCTGCCGTTCAATTGAAAGGCAACGGATTTGCCTTCGTCCATCGTTTGAAGTTCGATCTTCAAGTCATCGGCCAACGTGATGGTTGAGCTGCTCGATTGTTTCGGGTTACCACTGAGGTTGAAGTTCACTTTGGCTCTGGAGGCCCGCTTCGCTTTGAAGTTGATTCCGAATGCTTGCCCGTCCGCAAATCCAGTGTTGCTGTTCACGTGAAAGCTACCAACGGAAACAGTGGGTGGCGCGGTCTGTTTTTGGCAACCAAGCAACGTCATGAAGAGGATGCCATAAACAAAGAATGAGATTGGTCGCTTCATGGAATTACCTTGTTGCAAGAACGTCTAGTGTCGATTGGGTTCGAGTGGCGGCTTGATATTGCCGATGCACTATCGCGAGCGGTGGCTTTAGCCGTTCGGTTGACGACATACGACGCACCTACTTTGACAAGGGCTTTGGATTGTCTACGAACGCGGCAGGTCTGTTGTTGTCCGCGATGTCTTTCGCAAAGTCCTTTAGTTGCCGATTGAGTTTTTTCACGACTTCAGGGTGCGACTTGATCACGTTGTTCGTCTCACCAATGTCGGTCTCCAGATCGTACAGCTGTGTCGGACGCCCTTTGTTTGTGTGGAGTTTCCACTTGCCAGATCGAACAGCCTGCAGGGTGGTATTGCGATGGTAGAAGAACGCGTCGTGTGGCGTTCTGGCTTCGCCGGAGAGGGTTGCCCAGATGTCTTTGCCGTCGATGATTCGATCAGTCGGGATTTCAGCACCGGCAAGCCTGGCGAATGTCGGCAGCAGGTCCATTGCTGTCATGAGTTCGTCGTTGTCTCTACCGGCGGGGATTCTTCCCGGCCAGCGAATGACTGTGGGTTCTCGCATCCCGCCTTCGAATGTTGTTCCTTTTCTGCCTCGTAACGGCCCCGCATGAGGCGGAAGTTTCTTCGTTGTACGCCAACGACCCGGACCATTGTCCGATGTGAATATCACGAGCGTGTTTTCATCGACTCCGTTTGTCTTTAATGCATCCAGAATCTTCCCGACGGACCAGTCGATTTCAGCAATCGCTTGGCGGAAAAGCCTATCTCGCGTCGGGTAGTCGATATTCCCGTCCTCGTTATCAAGTTCCATCTTCACATCTGCTCCAACGTCTGCCATGAACGGAGGCGAAACGTGCAAAGGGACGTGCGGAATTGGATGCGGTATGTACAGAAAGAACGGTTCGTCCTTGTTTTGCTCGATGAATTGTACGGCCCGCTCCGTGAAGCGTTTCGTTAGATAATCGGCGTCCGGATCCATCTCGATCACTGTCTCATTTTCCAGCAGCGGCAACGGAGGAAAGTTGAACCGGCTTTGCTTGTGATGAAACGGATGAATGTCGTGGCTGTATGGCAGTCCGAAGAACTCGTCGAAACCCTGACGCGTGGGCAGGAATTCCGGCTGATCTCCCAGATGCCACTTGCCAAACATCCCCGTCTTGTAGCCAACGGGTTTGAGAACCTCAGCAATGGTGATTTCGTTTGGATTCAGGCCCTTGGTATCACCTGCTAACAGGACTCCAAAGTTCGAGCCCTTCGCCATCCCAATCCGCTTAGGGTAGCATCCCGTCATCAAAGCAGCCCTGAGGGTGTGCAAACCGGAGCGGCTACGTAGAAGCTCGTTAGCTTCGCGCCCTCCGCCGCCATCTGATCAATGCGCGGTGTGCTTACATGCTGGGCGCCGTAGCAGCTTAAGTCACCGTAGCCCTGATCGTCGGTGAAGATAATGACGAAGTTCGGTTTGGAATCCGGAACTCGTGACGGGCTTGCTTCGATTTTTGGGGGTGAGTCAGCTTTGCCTGATTCGAAGTTGGATGGCTTGCTTCGACCGCTCCGCACGGTCGGAGTG
>CAYQMZ010000195.1:0-10991 GCA_964418725.1 uncultured Pirellulaceae bacterium | reverse complement strand
CGTGCCTCATCAGTGTTTGGAAACACATCAAGCAATCTGGCCGAATCTTCGCCATCGTACTGAGCATATAACTCGACACTCTCGTCTTCCGGGTTATAGCTCGTAAAGTACAGGGCGCCGTCACCACCAACTTCGCGAGTGGAGCCCATACCGTCCGGTTGCTGCACTGCCGACGTGCTGCCTGATTCGAGCTTCCATGTTGCGCCCAGATGCTGAATGTAGGCGTGATCTTGCGTCGACACCAACCCAAAAAACTGAGAGCGGTATCCTTGCGGAAACACGTCTAGCGCCGATGCAGTCAGCAGTTGGCGTTGCTCCAACGTTTCAATATGAAGCTTGTTCTTCATCACTCGTCCCTGAGTCAGTGCGGTGCGAATGCTAACCTTCGCTTTTTGCTTCTTCTGCAGCCGACGACTCAGGCCAATGCGTCTTGTCGTCGTCACGACCGAAATACATCAAGTGTTGCCAAGGTAGCTCATCGAATTCTCTAACAAGTTTGAAACCGTTCGCATTGTACTCTTTTAGGATTTGCACCTTACTCATTTTGTGCAATGGCTTAATGGGTACCTTGCGATCTTCCTCGCGATATTCAGCCAGCGCGATCACGCCCCCCGGGGCCAAGGATTCACGCATGGCTTTCAACATCAATTCCGGGTGTGAAAACTCGTGGTAAACGTCGACGCACAGAATCAGGTCCACTTTTCCCTTGGGAAGTTTCGGGTCGACGATGGTGCTCAGAATTGGCTTGACGTTTTTGATCTTCTGTTCAGCTGCACGCGCCTGAAGCAAACGCAACATGCCTCGTTGAATATCAACGGCAAGCACGCTTCCCTTGGGCCGAACTTGCTTGGCCATCTGCAATGTGTAGAAACCGTTGCCGCAACCCATATCACAGACGATCATGCCGGGCTTCAGCGCAAGGTTCTTTAGCAGGGAAGCACAATCTTCCTCGAGCTGTCTTTCTGGACGGACCAACCAAACCGGTCCACCCGAAACCTGCGCGATCCGGCGGCCCATGTAGTGGGTCCGCCCCGGTGGTACGCGATCTTTACTTTTCCCTGCGACCCGTCCCGCTTCCTGAGCGTAGGACGAAACGGCGGTCGAGAGGATCAATACAACCAGAAGCATGCGATTTTCGAACATTGCTTCAATCCTTGCTTTGAAAGGCACGATGTTATGTCGACGTAGTGGATGAAATGTTGTTTGGTTGTTTTATCAGTTGCGGGTACCGCCCTTGCAGGGGCCGGGGGTTTTTCGAGGAAGATCACCAATCGATGGGAAATTGCTTGCCTTTCGGATCAACCTTGGGAAGAATTGCTCGTCACATTGGTGCGGACAGAGAACGACTCTCCCTAACGCCTCCCATGGTCACATTGTGCCTCTTTAAACCCAATTTGAGGTGCACTGCGGCGAACAACTGATTCTTGATTTAGCGGTGTAGGCGGAATTCGATTTACCCAGACAACCCAGGTGGAATTTCTGTAAGTAATGTCACCTGCTTTGTGTGGAAAAACTTAGCTACACCCCCATAAAGGGGTGTCTAACCCAGATAGTTGCCAGTACATTCACTCCTCCGGCACGGTTGCCGGGCAGCGTTTCTACGGATCTATCGTAAGTACTTTGAAAATATGTGTTTATTGGCTATCCAGTACCAACTGGTCCCCGAGGCGCCCGTCCTGGTCGCTGCTAATCGCGAGGAATTTTACGAGCGACCCACCCTCCCACCTTCTATCCAATCAGGAAAGCCCCGCATCCTCAGTGGGGTGGATTCTCAAGCCGGCGGAACTTGGCTTGGAGTAAACCAGAATGGATTGTTTGTCGGTGTTTGCAATCGCCGTCGATCCCGCCCCACTTACCCTACGCGTTCTCGAGGTGTCCTCACCCGAGAACTGCTCAAGTCCGATTCTGCGATTCATGCTCGAGATCGTGCGATGGAAGAATTGTCTTCCGGAAAGTACGACGGCTCGAACTACGTTTGCGTGGATGCCGAGAGTGCATGGGTGGTCCACGGCGGTGATGACTTGGAAGCGGTTGAGTTGCACGAAGGCCTCAATATCATTTCCAACGGCGACGTGAACGACCCGCGTGACGGTCGCGTTGAACTAGCACGCCGCTTGCTAACCCTGCAGACACTGGATTCGCCGGTGAAGTTCCTTGCTGTCGCAAGCAAGGTTTTCGCTCGCCCACCAGGGCCTCCAGGCCGTCCGAGCATGGTGGTACGAGACAAAGATCGTGGCACGGTATCGTCCACGCTGATCTCGCTAGGCAAAAAGCCACGTGATGCGATCTATCAGTACTCGTCGGGCCCACCAGACCAGACGAAGTACGAGGATTTCTCTCCGTTTTTGCGAGACATCCTGAGCCGCGGATTGCGTGAAGCAAAAGCCAAGGCGAAGACAGCCTGAGGATAGCCACAGGTTGATTAGAGTCACATTGAAGGCTCGGTAGTGAGAACTGCCGAGCCTTTTTTCGTTGTGTCGTAGCACTCTCGCTAGCGAAGTCCCTAGCCGCCACTCACTTTGGCTCGGCCCCGCGGTGAGAGCGTGAAGAGTGAAGAGTGAAGAGTGAACCCTGTGGATCGAATGTTCACTAGAGCAAACGTGTTCACTGGTGGCGGAGTTTCAAACCCGAACTGTCGACCACATCCTCTTGTGCGTCGACTGGCCATGTACCGCCTAACCAAGTGACATCATGTGGACGTCACAGAGAATCCAGATCAGAAGGCTCGGCGGGCCGAGCATTCGCCGTTCGCGAGAGCCTGGGGTTCTAAGCAACCGTAGCGCGGCGTCTCCGCTTCGTCTGCAACTTGTACAGAATCGCGTTGCCCTTTTTGCCCACGTCCTTGATGGCTTTCATGTGACGCAGACAATACGCGACCTTCTGAGCAATCCAACGTTTCGTTTGCAGTGCCTCTGCCAACTGGGCCGTGTCAAAGGGCTGCGGCAACTCCTTGTGTGGCAGCAGCTTGATGAGATCACTTGAGCTACGAAACTCGTAGGTGTCTACGACTTCGACCAACCGCTGATCTTCCACTGTGTACTTTTTGGGCGGCCTTCGCCTTCGCTTCTTGGACGGCGGTGTTGGGTAACTCCATTCCTCGATGTGAATCAGTGGAACTTCCAACACCAAGTTTCGATGCGGAAATACCCGTGTGAAGTAAATCAGCTCATCAAAGATGTCGAGCAACTGACCTCGCTTTGGGCTCCGCCGTCGACTAACCACACGCTCGCCTTTGCCGGCGCATCGAATCAACTGCTTCTGCGTCACCAAGGGTTTGACGACACGAACCTTGTGGTCCTTCAGCAAGGTCTGCACCTTGCGATTGATCGACGCGAGCGAAGAGAACTGAACCTCGATGAGCTCCTGCCCACGAATGACGTCAATGATGAAGCGTCCAACTTTCTGCTCAATCTGACTTTCGTCAGCGGCATACATTCGCTTCATGCGTTGGTGTAGCGAGGTTTCCATTCCTGCTGCCCCATCAGTTTCGTGTCTACGAGGTCCAAATTACATCAACTGGCGAAGGCTACTTTCGCTTACCCGTTTCCTGATCCTTGCGAGCGTTCTTTCCTGCGGGTTCAGCCAGCAATTGCTCCACGCGTTTCGACAGCTTGGTGCCACGCACGTGAATATCAGCGACGGTGCCATCGCGTCCAACAAGCATTACAAACGGCACCGCGCGAACGCCGTACCGAATGGCGTTAGGGTTCGCATCCAAGCCTGGCGAAATCTCGTCGACCAAGACCGTCCAAGGCAGACGATTGCGTCCCATGTAAGCGATGGCATTTTCGCGCTGTTGATCCACATTGATACCCACGACCTCGAATCCATCCTTGTGGAAACGGTCATAGGTCGATTTCAGATCAGACAGATTCGAGAGCCACGGCGACGATGTGGATGCCCAGAAATCAACGAGGACAACGTTGCCTTTGTACTTGCCCCAGTTGAAGGGCGTACCGTCGATCTCGGTGCCTTCAAGTTCGATTTCTTTGCCGATGACACCCAAACGCTTCTCTGCAAATTCGACAGAGATCTTGGCTTGCTTGGCAAGCTTTGCATCAGCGGCTTTGGAGTAGGCTTTCTTAATCGCTTGGAAGACGAGCTTGGCTTCTTCTACGCTGCCGTTGAACTCAAGTACTTGTGCGGCGTTCAACGTGTTGTCCAACGTCGTCACGTTCAAGTTGTCTTTGTTCTTAAGCTGATCACGAATTGCGACGAACAACGCACGAATGTCGTCTTTCTTTCCGCTCATCGCCGCGATGACTCGTTCACGGAACGCAGTCATCTCCAACAGTTGCTTGGCTTCTTTGCCCAACTCTTTGTGCTCTGAGAATCGGTTCCCGATCGCGTTCAGCACTTCCGTCGCCTTAGCTGGATAGCCGCGTTCATTCAGAACGAACCCTCCGTTTTGCGCGGCCAAGAATTCCGCTTCGCCTGCTTCCTTGTGATCGATGAGACGGTTCAACTCGGCAACAAGCGGTTCCGAAGTCTTGACCTGGCCGTACATCATTTTGTCGACTTCTAACCAAAATCGGCTGATGCGACCAAGCCGTGCGAATTCAGCTGACTCACCTTCCTGCAGTGCATCGACAAACCCCTTAAAGTGCCGACCAAGTCCCTGGTGGTCCAGGATCGCGAGCAACCTTAACGAGTCCAGCTTTGCCTGTACCGCAGCGGTCATCAGGTCCTTGTCGACACGCGACAAAATGATTCGGTCCGCAGCAACCAGTCGTGATTGAGCACGGGCCACCTGATCCGCAATGTACTCGTCGTCGGTGTCCCCGTCCGGAGGAAGTGACGCAACTTGGCTGATATACGAGAGCAATTCCGGAGGTGTTAGGTCACCGGGAATTGGATACACAGGATGCGGGTCGAGTCCCGTATCGATTGGACCAGCCTGCTTTCCTTGTGTCGCCGGCTTCTTAAGTTCAGCCTTTTGAGCGTTCCCATCAGACTGAGACTGATCCGCGTCAGGCTTACTGACCTGTGATTGTTCCTGAAGCTTGCCGCTGCCCGTTTCCTCCGCGTTCGCAACAGGCCTTGCTTTGCCGCATCCTATCAGCAAAGCAAATGCGACGGAGACAATGGACATGCGAGAAAGATGGCTTCGCATTTTTTCCTCGTGAGCGCGTACGGAGCCGAAAAACTTCGGCTACTAGGATGGAATAGGCAACTAACTCGTCGCGATTCTATGGGAAACCAAAACTTGGCCACAGCCCTTTGGGTTTCCCACCTTCTTGCTTACCAGAGAAGCCGGAAATGCAGGGTGGTCGATGCCCCCCGGCAAAGTAAAGACTCTCGAACAAGCTAGCTTGGCAAACACGCTAGAAAAGAGACTAGCCGTGGTATGGGATGCCAAAGTAATCGTGCAAGAAAGCTTTGCGGTCTCCCTCATGTCGAACATATTCGACGAGTGCCAGCAGTTTCTCCTGTCCAGACCGCAGCTTTTGCCCAAGTGTTTCCTGATCCTGCAGCGCAGGCGGCAAATCCGCTATGACTTCGACTTGCGAAAGATCATTCACGTTTCGGATGACATTGTGTCGGTCGAGCATTGCGAGCGCGGTTTCCAAACGGTGGTCATGTTTGTCGCGGGCATGCAGCCTTTCACGCAGGAAATCCAAACCGAATGCGCGAATCTGCTCCATCTCCGACGTCAGCATGTCGTACACGCGGTAGTAGAAGTCTGCGTCAGGATTGCTCCAACGCATGAACTCCATTTGCGTGGCCAAGTCTCGCTGGTCATACAGCAGTTCACAAAGGCTGTGTTCGCCGTCGCGCCCAGCACGACCAATTTCCTGGTAGTAGGCCTCTAGCGAACCCGGCAAGTCTGCGTGCATGACCAGACGGATATTCGCTTTGTCGATTCCCATGCCGAACGCATTCGTCGCGAGCACCAATTGGGTACTGCCCGACATGAAGTCTTCTTGGATTTTTCGTCGTGTCCTGCGGTCCAGATCACCGTGGTACACAACATGTCGAATCCGATCTTCCCGCAAACGATCGCTGTATTCCATCAACGTTCGGATCAGCGTGAAGTAGATAATCTGACTGCCGGACTTTGTTCGCGGATCCTCGATGGCTCGGTTAATCGCTTCGTACTTTTCGTCGGGCGAGTAGACCTCATGGACAACCAACTCCAAATTCGGTCGGTCAATTCCTTCATGAAATAGCTCGATTTCATCGGCAGCAATATTCAACTGCCGCACAATGTCCTGTTGCACCGGTGGAGTAGCCGTGGCCGTTAGTGCAATGGTCGTCGGGTTACCAATGATTTCGCGGAACTCTGACAGCCGAGTGTAGTCCGGCCGAAAATCGTGCCCCCATTCACTAATGCAATGTGCTTCGTCGACGACGAACAACTTCACCTTGCGTTCTGACAGCACCTCCAGAAACTCGGGCTTTCGAAACCGTTCGGGGGTCACATAGAGCAGGCGGTACTTGCCTTCCTTGATCCCCGCATAGCGGTCCAAGCGCTCGGCTCGTTGCAGAGACGAATTGATGAAGGCCGCGTCGATGCCTTTCGCAACCAGTGCGTCAACTTGATCTTTCATCAGCGCGATCAGCGGCGAAAGCACGAGCACCAGATCACGCTCCGAAGCCTCATGATCAGGCCAATCCGCTACCGCAGGAATCTGGTAGCAAAGTGACTTTCCCATCCCCGTCGGCATAATCACCAACGCGTGCTGCTGACGAATTACGCGATCGATGATCTGAGCTTGCGTCGCTCGGAATTCGGAGTGGCCAAAGATCGTTTGTAGTGCTTCGATGGGAGTCATGCGTTCAACATATCGCGAAGACTACAAAGAAAAACCCCCGTCGCGAAACGGGGGACTAATTCACACCAGGTAGATGGTGCCGCCATCAATTCTGATTTTGGGCCGCTGCTTTGGTTCGTATTCGCTGCTTTCAGTCATTGCGACCGTGCGGCTGAACTGGATAACGTTTCGGCCTTAGAAACGACGGCTAACCACCCGTACTTAAGCAGCAGCCTCGCGAATAATCTGCGTTGGTGACGGCTCCCGCTGCAACTCGGTCCGTAAGACTGGAGTCTCGCGTGGTGCGGACACGCCGATCCGCACGTTGTTACCAGAAACTCGAACAATCGTAATCAAGATGTCATCGCCAATGTGAATTGTCTCATTTTTCTTCCTGGTAAGAATCAGCATCTACAGTCCTTCCGTACGCAGCGATTGCCCAAAGTTGGTTCAATCGTTTAGTGAATCGATGGTGCTTGGAGCACCTTTTCAGAAACCACACGTTCGCCGGAAGAATTGTAAAAGTGTATTGCGTTGCTGTCCGTCTCGAAGATGGCGTTGAACACGATGCTTCGTGGTCCCAAAATCGAAAACATGTAGCCACATAGTTCGCCCCCGCGCTTGAGTGCTTGTTGCGACAGGGGGAAACAGCTCATGTCAAGTTGCTCTAGCTCACACAGTCGCTCGTGGACGTATTCTTTGAGCTCAACAATTGACTTGAAACCTAAGCAGTGATCACGCATAGACGTGGTGTCCGTACCAACACAGTACAATTCCGACCGGCTTTCCTTACCCTCAACTCCCCGTTCCAAACACAGGTAATCAAGAGTTCAATTCACCAGCTTGCGAAGAGACCTTATGGGGCAGGTCGGCGTACTGCGAAAGATTCCACGGTGTCGCTGGCGTGAAATATCTTATCGGCATACCACGGCAGAAGTTTACTGCTAGCAGGAATTTCTTGGGGGGTCTTAAACCTGCGTCTGCGAATCGCCATCTCGCTACTTTTTCGCAGCGAGCGATCGGGAAACCTCGACGGAAAAATAGTCAGAAAAGGCAACTCGCTTGAAGTCTTTTAGCTGCTTTTCTGTAGCTCGAATAAAGTCGACTTCCTGCTCCTTCAGCTCCGTTCGATAGCTGCGTTGGCATTTCACCGTTGCCAGCTTTGGCGAACGAGGGCCACCGGTACGAGTAACTTGCGTAACCCGCCAATTCTGTTTTCTGAGAGCTTCATTCAACTCCAAGCGAGCCTGTGCCGGGTACGGCGATTGATGCACCACGTTTGCCAGACGCGCGGACCAATCGGCGAACTCTAAAAATCGCTCCGTGATATCGGACGACGACTGGTGGCCTTCTGCTGTGTAAGTGATCCAAGGACTACTTAGCGTTACGGTCGAAGCGAACGGATGAAACTCGTGAACGAAGGTTGGCTTCGCGAGAAACGCAATGAAGCCACCGCCCTCTTCAGCATACTTATTCAGTTGCGCGACTTGCTCCAGGACCTTTGTGAACGTAATGTCCGAGCGAACCGAACGTTTAGTATCCGTCAGGTAAGCCAATCGTTTTTCGAAGTCAAAGACAGTCGTTCGGGTAGTCCCGGGCAGTTGATCGTAAGCCCGATTGCCATGAAATACCGTGCGCGTCGTCATGTACGGCTGCTTTTCTTCGCCGCGGAACAAGCGGCCTTCGACGACGAATGCGGCTGTGTTGACCTGCTCGTCAGAAAAAGCAAGACTCTGTACAGTCAGCAGGTTCGCGGTGGCGAGCAACAGTGTCGTGAACCAATGAGTGCGCATGGCAATCCCGCAGGATGGATCCGATTGACAAATTCCGGCGAAGAATAGCCATAATCACTAGTTTCTGTCCACGCGAATCGGGATAGAATCCGAACCAAATGTTACGGTCAAACAGTCAAAGCTAGTACAGTCGCCGGCACCTATCGCCCATGCGGCCACGACCCCAATCATAGGAAGCTCGATGATGAGCGCGAAATTCAAGCAGTTGATCGACGAGAAAAAGGCGATCGTGGGCATCATCGGGCTCGGCTACGTTGGCCTGCCGTTAGTGAAGGCCTTTATAGATGCTGGCTTTCGTGCGATCGGCTTTGACGTCGACGCTAGCAAAGTCGACGCCCTGAAAGAGGGCCGTAGCTATATAAAGCACCTCCCCGGGGATTGGATCTCTTCCTGCATCGCAGAAGGAAAGTTCGAACCAACTAGCGACCTGTCGCGACTAGGCGAACCCGATGCCTTGCTGATCTGTGTGCCGACTCCACTGAGTGACAGCCGAGACCCCGATCTCTTCTATGTGGAAGAAACGACCAAGTCGATTGCCAATACATTGCGTCCAGGACAGCTAGTCGTCCTGGAGAGTACTACCTACCCAGGAACGACGCGTGATGTGATGCTTCCGATCCTCGAGTCGTCTAGCCTGAAACCAGGTAAAGACTTCTTCTTGGCCTACAGTCCCGAACGTGAAGACCCAGGCAACCCAGACTTCTCGGCCAGTGGTATCCCGAAGGTTGTGGGCGGTTATGACCAACCCAGCTTAGAACTGGCACAGTCGTTGTACTCGCACGCGGTTGTAAACACCGTTCCTGTATCAAGCTGCGAAGTCGCCGAGGCATGTAAGATTCTGGAGAACACCTATCGTTCGATCAACATCGCGATGGTGAACGAACTGAAGATGCTATTCGATCGAATCGGCATCGACGTCTGGGAAGTTATCGATGCGGCAAAGACCAAGCCGTTTGGCTTTCAAGCTTTCTATCCTGGACCAGGTCTCGGCGGGCACTGCATACCCATCGACCCGTTCTACCTCAGTTGGGTCGCTCGAAAGCATGAGATCCCAACGCGTTTCATCGAGTTGGCGGGCGAGATTAACACCAGCATGCCGACCTATGTGATTACTCGCTTGTCAGAAGCTTTAAATGATCACGGCAAACCCATTCGCGGCAGTAAGATTGGCCTGCTAGGTGTGGCCTACAAAAAGGACGTCGACGACCCTCGAGAAAGCCCCAGTTTCAAACTAATGGAATTGCTGCTCGAACGAGGTGCAGATCTCTCCTACAACGATCCGCACATTCCGTCGCTTCCTAAGATGCGGCACTATGACGTGCCAGCAATGGAAAGTCAGGAGCTGACGCCGGAATACCTGCAGTCCCTAGACTGTGCGCTCATTGCAACCGATCACTCTGCGTACGACTACGACCTGATTGTGAAGCACGCACCATTGGTTGTTGATACTCGCAACGCCACGGTCAACGTCACGCAAGGCCGAGAGAAGATCTGCAAAGCCTAGCGCGGACTTGCTCGTCAGTGCTACGTAGCTTGAGGCGTTGAATTCAAAGGACTGCAGACAACACACTGTCCATGGGCCACTGGATTTTGGCCTAGTCAGAGGCGTAGTTTGCAACTCGCGGCTCGGCCTCATTCGCCCGACCATTTTCCGTGAATGCCTCCCTCATTTGCACGGTCACGAAGATACGTTCTATTCTGTTCTTCATGACTATGCTGCAGCAGCGGGGCAAAAATGGACATTGGAAATTGGTCAACAGCGGAAGTGTCGGGACATACGTGTGACGTATTCGAACCCGCCGACCTGAATCCGCATGGCTACGTCGTGATGTATCTTCACGGAGTACATCAGGGGCGGTTGATCGCCAAAGCCGAATTCGGCGAGCAATTCGAGCGACACGGCTGGCCAGTGATCGGGCCTCGAACGGAGCGTAGTTGGTGGTCCAATCGCATCTGCGCCGAATTCGATTCAGAGGTAACGGCAGAGCAATACGTTTTGCAAAGCGTGATGCCCTATATCGAAGAGCGATGGGGCGCAAAGGCGACTCAGGTCGCGTTGCTGGGCACAAGCATGGGAGGCCAGGGAGCACTGCGTTTCAGCTACAAATTCCCGAACACCTTCCCCATTGCCGCCGCGATTTCACCAGCGATCGACCACTACACACGGATGCAGGATCCAGAGGAAGAAGAGCCTCTGTTCGATATGTACTCGGACCCCGAGGACTGTCGACAGGATTCGGCACTACTGCACATTCATCCGCTCAACTGGCCTCGCCATCAGTTTTTCTGCTGCGACCCAGTAGACTATCGTTGGAGGGACACCGCGGATCGGTTGCGCAGGCAACTTGGCTCTTTGGGCGTACCCTTCGAATGCGACTTGGAAACGTCTGGAGGCGGCCACGGGTTCTCATACTATTGCACGATGGCAAAGCGAGCCTGCGAC
>CAYQMZ010000194.1:0-11013 GCA_964418725.1 uncultured Pirellulaceae bacterium | reverse complement strand
CACGGTGTAACCACCGATTTCGGCCCGCTGTCTTGAGTTCGGCGAAATCCAGTAGGCAGGCAACCCAAACGCCGGATCGACCGTCTCTACACCCGACAGTTCGCCTCGCGCTTCGCCTGGATTAATCGCCAGGAGATCATCCACCTTCAGGTCGAAGTTTGCACACTCATGACCGTTCACCAAGATCCGATACGAATCGGGCGAGAGGTCGATGTTGTCTCGGACTCGAATCGAAGGAATCCAGATTCCAAATTTCTGCGCAAGGTCCGCACGCAATGTGCCAATGCGTTCACCAAGGCTTTTGCCTTTGCGTGTCTCTACCAGTGGTATTAGTCGCAGACCGATTTCGACGCAGGCGCGATCTGTTTGCAGGAATTGATCCAGATGCTGCTGTGTTGCAGTGACAGGCTGTTTCGCAGGTGGAGCTTGCTCAGGCTGCTCCGCCTTTTCTTTGGCTGCTGCACGAGCTTGTTGCCAAGCGTAGAAGAGACCACCGGAGAGCATCAAGAATGGCAACTTTGGCAAGCCAGGCGTCAGTGACACGACAGCAAGAATGACGCTACCGATGAGCAACGCATTCGAATTGTGAAGCATCTGCGTACCAATTTCGTCACCCAGACTTTGCTTCGACGTTGCTTTGGTGACCAGAATACCAGCCGTGGTAGCGATGATTAGCGCGGGGATCTGTGACACAAGTCCGTCACCGACCGTCAGAATGGAATAGCGTCGAGCTGCTTCCACAATCCCAATTCCGTTCGTCATGCCCAAAACAACACCACCGACTAAGTTGATGGCCGTGATCACCAAGCCCGCGATGGCATCGCCACGCACGAACTTCCCTGCACCATCCATGGAGCCATAGAACTCTGCCTCACGGGTTAACGCATCACGTCTTGTTTTTGCAGTTTCTTCGTCGATCGAACCTGCACCCACTTCAGCGTCAATTGCCATCTGCTTACCAGGCAATGCATCCAAAGTGAATCGTGCAGCGACTTCCGAAACTCGACCTGCACCCTTGGTGATCACGATGAACTGAATCACGATCAGGATGAGGAAAATCACAAGGCCGACGATTATGTTTCCGCCGACGACAAAGCCGCCAAACGTCGACACGATTTTCCCGGCGTCACCATTCAGCAAGATCAATCGCGTCGTGGCGACATTCAATGACAAACGCCCCAGCGTCATCAGCAACAGGAGCGAAGGAAAGACGGAGATTTCCAGCGGTGCAGTTACGCCAAGCGTGATCAGCAACAGCAGGATCGAGAAGGCCAAGTTGGTCGCAAGCAGCATGTCCAAGACGACAGGCGGCAGCGGAACGAGCAAAATCACCAACACGCCAAGCAGGCCAAGCGAAAGTAGCGACTCGCTTTGCAGGTACGACGATGCTGTTCTGGTCTTTGTGCCGTCCATGGCAACTTCACCAACTCTAGGTATGACTATCAGTGCTTCAGCGGCCTGTCACTGGACAGGCTGTGTTTTGCTAACTGGAATCAGTTCGAAAACGATCAGGACTTACTAACCTGGAAGACGCGGCGGTTTCCCGTCTTTCCGGGCCAGCCGGCGTACTTTGGCACTCCTTCAACGTAACCAGTCAACGGCTGATTGATTCGCTGATCAAGGACCAATATGTCGCCCGGCTTCAGGTTCGCCAGTTCACCCATTTCCAATTGCCGCGATCCGAGCTGGACAACGACTTCCACAGGCATTTCCATCACCAAGTGGTTCACTTCTGATTCTTCTTTGTCTTCGTGCGACGCGGTGGCCACTTTCAGTGCCAGTTCCTCAACTAGCGAGGCAGCGATCAACAGTTCGAATGTCTTCCCCGCGAACGGAGTGATGAATTCGAATTGCACCACGACCATCTCGTTGTCAGCATCAACGTCCCAGACACTTTGCTTCCACGTCCATGTGTTCGGGCTGGGCGCCATTCGTCGCCGAAGCGAATTCAGCGAATAGCATCTTCAGCAACGCATCCTCCATGGTCGTCAGCTCGCGCGGCTCCACGACCTCAGGCTCCTCCTCCGTTTCTTCAGCGGGTTCGGGAGTCACGATGTTGTCGAGCAATCCTTCGACAAGATCGATCGCCAGCTCGCGCGGCAAGCACAACATGGCATCGTTGTCATCTTTTGTGAGGTAGATGCTGTTTGCGAAAGCGTTGCTCTCGTAACGTTTCACAACCTCGCTACCGTTCAGCAACATCTGGTCTTTGACGTGGACTTCCAACGGCTTACCGAACTGGCGTTGCCAGTTCTCGCCAACCAAGCGCGCTACGCGATCCTGCCAGCCCTTCAGAAGGGAACTGACAAAGTCCGGTAGGCGACCAGGCTTTCGAAAGTCAAACGTCTCGACCGTCACTGGATTTGAAACTCCTCGAAGAGAACATCCTGTATGTCTTCGAACCCATCGGTTGCGACGACGCTATTGAACTTATTCTGTATCTCTCGCCGAAGAGCGTTTTGCCCTTCTGCACCGCGAACATCGACCAATTGTTTGCTCGAGAAATAGCTATTTAGCCAGCTTTTTAATACGGACTTTTGCTCCTCCAATTTGGCGACCAAGTCCTCCTGTTTGCTGCCATCAATCTGAAGCGTCAATTTCACGCGGAGGTAACGCGACAGCTCACCTTCATCGAGGTTGGAAACGACTTCACCAAAGTCATGGAAGACCGGCGGCACGACCTCTTCCTGCTCCTCTGAACCGGCGAGCATCGAAGGTACAAATGCGATCGTCGCAAACCCCAAACCACCAGCAACGAAGCCGATCAACGCGGGCAGGAGAATTGCTCCAAGCATCCCGGACTTCTTTGGTGCTTCTTCTTGTTCTGGTTCGTCAGCCATAGTGAATCTATATAAATGAGATGGTTAATATGGTTACCGTTGCTGCGGTGCCTTTGCGGAAACGTTAAGTCTCTTTCGAGCACGTAGCTTGTCAGTTATTTCGGCAATCAAGGTCTTATCGTTGATTGCTTCAAGGATCTTGGCTCCGTTCCGTTGCTCCATCTTTTCCAACAACGCCAGTGCGTAGTCCATCTTTCCATCGTTGGCGAGTTCCCTGATCACGTTGGCCGCAGTGTCTGGATTCATCGATTGGATGAGCCCAGCGGCCTGTTTTTCGTTCTTCTCTTGATCCGCCGGCGTCAAACCGGTTTCGGATTCAAATTGTTCTTTTTGCTCGTCGAAGCTCTTCTTGTCTTCGGCAAGCTCCAGACGCTTTTTGTTGATGCTAGAAAGCAAAGACTCGGCCTGGACAATCGTGTCATTGACGTGTGCCATCAGACCGTCCACTTCAGCTTGCCTTGCTTCTAGGTCTTTAGCCTCCAACATCATTTGGCGTTCGCGTTCATCGAGAGCGTTCTCTCGCTCTTGCAATTTTTCCATACGATTCCGATTAATGACGCCAAAACGAAAAATATCTTCCGCGCTTGTTGGCTTGGCAGGGATCACCGTCGGTAGTGGATCTTCCTTCACCTCTGGTTCAAGCGAAACCGTAGGTATCGCAGAGGCAATCTCGGGAATTGAGGGCAGAGGTGAATCGTTGGCAGTCAGGTCCTCCATCTCCGCTGTCTGCTCTGCGTCAGCTTGCGAATTGATGAAATACCAGGACCCTACTGCTCCCAAAGCGAACAGGAATACTGCAAACATGCTGTACAAAAAGGTCTTAAACATCGGCCCCCTCCTCAGTCACGAACGACGCTTCGTTCGCGCCCAATTGCCAATTTGTCAGTGATCGAAATTCTTGCTCGAACTGCAACTTCTTTTGCTCTGACTTACGATGCTCGGTCAGCCGTTCTGCACGCAGTATCTCGAGCGCCTCAACCGCAGCATTCGTCTGCCGCAACCGCGTTGTGGCAGCCGCATGTAACGACTGCAACTTAGTCAGGGCCGTTCGATGCTTATCGCAAATATCCAACAGCTGGCTGATGGAGGCGAGCGTCTGCAGAGAGTCATGCGACGAGTCCACTTGGCCTGTCATCTGCTCTAAGTTCTGCTCGCACTCGCGTAAGTGCAGCTTCGCCACGTCCACTTCATGCGACAGCTTTCGCAACTGAGTTTCCGCCCAATCGCGTTGCCGGCGACGAAGTGTCAGCAGCTGTTCTAGGTTGAATTCGAATCGCTTCATGATGCAAACGTCCATTGTTTCGAGATTGCTTGCATCACGTCCGTTGTCTCCTGCAACGACGATCGCTCTTCGATTCGCTGTTGCAGGAACTTAGTCAGTACGTCTTCAAGTGCCAGAGCGCGATCAATCTTTGGCGATGCACCGCGTTGATACGCTCCGATCCGCACCAAGTCTTCGACTTCTCGCAGAGTGGTCCAAATGCTTCGCACGCAACGTGACAGGTGCTGCCGCTGCTCCGTCGCAACATCACGAATCACTCGGCTGACGCTCGCATTCACGTCGATCGCCGGAAAGTGACCGCGTTCCGCCAGTTTTCGGTTAAGCACGATGTGGCCATCCACGATCGATCGAACTGCATCGGTGATGGGTTCGTCCATGTCATCACCGTCCACCAGCACCGTCAGAATCCCAGTGATCGATCCGGTTTCTGTATTCCCCAGTTGTTCTAAAAAGGTTGCCAATAAGCTGAACACACTTGGCGTGTAGCCTCGCGAACCCGGTGGCTCGCCAACACTAAGTCCAATCTCTCGTTGGGCCATCGCTAGTCGAGTCAAGCTATCCACCATCAGCAGCACTTGACGACCACTTCGACGGAAGCTGTCTGCAATCGTCACAGCCGCTTGAGCTGCTCGCACTCGCATCAGGGCGGGTTGTTCTGACGTAGCGACGATCACGACCGACTTCTGCAATCCGTTGCCAAGACAGTCTTCAATAAACGGTTGTACTTCGCGCCCTCGTTCGCCAATCATGGCGACAACATTGACGTCTGCATCGGATCCCTTGGCGATCTCGCCAAGCAACGTACTCTTACCGACGCCACTTCCCGCCATTAACGCCACGCGTTGACCTCGACCGAACGGAATCAAACCATCGATAACGCGTTGACCGGTGACGAATGGCTCTTCGATTCGCGGACGTGAAAGTGCGTGCGGAGCATCCAACTGCACCTGTTTGCGTTCGCATCGTTCCAGTGTGGGACCACGGTCCAGCGGCCGCCCCAAACCGTCAATCACGCGACCTCGCAATGCCTCACCAACGGGTACCGTCAGCTTGTGCCCGGTGCTGGTCACCAGATCACCGTTGCGAAGTCCTTCGACCGGTTGATAGCTGAGCAACTGAGTGTGTCCGCCGTTAAATCCAATGACCTCGGCGACAACGGGAGCACCTTGATATGGCATGAGCGTACACAGCTCGCCAACGCCCGCCTCAAGCGTACTTGTGAGTACACCGCGAGCAGCCACTAATCGGCCCGCGTTTTGAAACGCACGCTTCTCTAGGTCACATTTCAGCTTTTCTGTGTCAAAAGCGATCATGATTGGAGGCCCTCCAATACAAGTTGCCGTGCATTGTCGAACCGCTGCTGCAGCGTTGACGCGATTTGCTTGCTTTCCGATTCGATCACACAACCGCCTATTGGCAGCGTGGGATCGGCCAGCAATTCAATGTGTTTGCCAAACCGACTTAGATCCAATTCGGATGAACCGACATTCGCGAGATCGGCTGGGTTCAGCTTCACTTGCAACTGTTTCGATCCAGCCAATTGCTTCAGTCCTGCTTCCATGAGAGGCTGAAGATTCAAATCTTCTGCATCGACACTGCGTCCGACGATGTGCTCAGCCACACTCAAGGCTAACTCGATGGCGGGCTTTTCTAACTCTTTCAGTTTGATCTTTTGTGCGTTCAAGTAATCGGTGATCGCTAGTGCCACAGATCGAAAGATTGGCTCCAAGTTGTTGCTACTGACCTGTGGCTCGGCAGCAGCAGCACTACGAGGCACAGCAGCGGCCTGCGGCCGGTTCGCGTGTGGATTTGCAGTCGGTGCCGGACGATTAGCCTGCGGCGCCGATTTCGCCCCAGGCTGAGACTTGCCGGCCGGAATACGAACTTGAGCTGAACGTGTATTGGTCTGACGTTCCGGTGCCGCACCAGGCTCCACGAAGAACCGCTTGGCACCGGCCGATGCCTGGGCGCCAGCTAAGTGAACACTACGCAAGGGAGCGTGAAGGCGTATGGATTTCGTTTGAACCGCCATTATTCAGCACCCTCCACTTGCAATTGCCCCTTCTCGTCCAAACTGGCCATGGCTTTGCAAATCTGTTGCTTGGCGTCGTCCTTTTCGACCACAGTGACCGTGCCCAAGAATTCGATTTCTTCGACCAAACTGGCTCTCGCGCGTTTCGACATGTTGCTGAGAATCTTGTTGGAAATCGTTTCCGGTGCGTCTTTCAGTGCGGTCGCCAGCGTGCCCGAATTGACCTCGGCCAGCAAAGCCTGAACGGATCGATCCGTGACCGAGAGAAGGTCGTCGAAGACATAGAGCTTGTTGGAGACTTCTTCTGCCGTCTGAGGGTCTGCTTCACGTAACCGGTCGAGCATGTTCTTGCGAAGCGTTCGCTCCATTTCACGCAACATGTCTGCGAGCCGCTGAATCGCCGCTTCGTCGGGATCCATTGGCTTTTCTTTCGCAAACGATCTGCCGCGATCGAACGCTTGCTCGACAAGGATCCGCTTTACGCTCTCCGTGACTTGAGGCGGCGACTGGGAATGCAGAAAGACGGCCTTTCCCAATTCGTCCGGAAACTCTTCAAGCGCAGCGGCAGCCACGTCTGCTTCAACGCAACCCAAAACAACCGCAGCAGCCCTAGGGTTTTCCGTTTCCAAAACGCGGGCCAGTTGCGAAGGAGCAAGTAGCTGCAAATCCTCATAGGGATCTTCGGTGGCTTCCGCCGCCAGTTCGTCGACTCCAGAAGCTCCAGCTTTTCCGCCTCGGCCGCCGCTTCCCGATGGGTCGTCTTCTTCAGCGTCGACCGGTTCCGCGATCAACGCAAGACTTCGCTGGAACTCGTCCAGCGCCTCGTCAATCTCTTCGTCCTCCGGTGGATACGCCTGCAGATCCCCAAGGATCCCCTTCAGCATGCCAGCTTGGTCCTCAGGCAATTGCTCAATTAGCGAATTGGAGACATCTTCACCCAGTAGGTTCAGCAGTATGCCAACGCGACTTTGAATCGTAGTCTGTGCCATAGGAGCAATCGTTCAGTCTTGGGAAAGAATTGGTCCTAGTTATGCAGCTTTGGCACTCTCGACACCTGAAGAATCAGAGTCGCGAAGCCAAGTCGAAAGAATTTTGGAAACCGCCTCGGGGTTCTCTTGGATCTGTGTAGACAGTCTCGAGAGAGCACGTTCGCGTTTCGTGTCGATGTCTCGATCGACAACGATTGTTACCGGCTTCATCTTGCGAAGAGCCAACTGAAGTGCGATGAGCGCCACAACGGCGGCTAGTCCGAGCGAGCTGTTGCGAACCATGGTGGTTACGAATTCCCACTGGTTAACACCCGCAATGATCTCTTCGCCACCATCGTCAGCATCGGGAATAGTTCCGCTAATCACCTTGATGAGGTCGGTGCGTTCTGCCTTAAAGCCGACTGCTGACTTGATCAGATCCTCTACGTCTGTCAGCGTAAGCTGCCCGCCCTGACCACCCGATTGCTGACCACTAAGATCGACAATCGCAGAGACGGTAAGCCGCTTGATTCCGCCCGCTTGCTCCTCGGTCTTCTCGTTTGCCTCACCGTTGCGGTAGGAGGCTTCAATCGTTTCAGTCTTTTCACTGCTCTGGCTATCGGCGCTACCTTGGCCGGTCAAAGCCAAGTTCGAACTAGTTCCAGCCGCGCCGACGGGGTTCTCTTTGGCTCCCTTGCTCTCCGTAGAAGAAATCGTCTCCCTGTCTTTGACTTTACTATTGGGGTCGTACGTTTTCTGACTACGCGTGCGTTTCGTGAAGTCCACTTCGGCCGTAACTTTGACAACCGCTTTTCCTTCACCCAGGTACGTCTGCAACAACGACTCAGCTTTCGCCACCTTTTCCGCCTCTATGCGGTTCTGGTACTCGAGTTGTTCGAAGTAAGCCTGATTCCCGTTGGAGTTGTTGGACAACATGTGTCCATTCAAGTCCGTGATGGTGACGTCATTGGGGGCCAGCCCTTCGATACTGGCGGCGACCATGTGCACAATCGATGCAGTCTGTGACCTCGAGATCAATGCACCAGGTTTCAGCCCTAACACGACGCTCGCCGACGCAGGGTGCTGATCTCGCGCAAAAGGTGAGTGTTGCGGTTGCGCCAGGTGGACGTCCACACTCTTTACCGACGTCATCTTCAAGATACTGCGTTCAAGATCCGCTTCGCGCGATCGCAGCAGCCGATGGTGGCGATCGGCAGAGCCTTCGCCAAAATTGAATCCACCGCTTGCCTCATCACGACCACCAGACGAAGATCCCAGTGCATCTCCCGCGGCAAGACGAGCCTCGCTCCATTTGGAACTTGGTACCAGAACGCTCGAACCCGAGTAGTTCAGCTTTCCTGTGATACCCGCCGCTTTCAGATTGCTCACGATCTCTGCGGCCTCAAGCGGCTCTAGACCGCTGGCCAACGCAACATAGTCGGGGCGTGATGACCAAACCCCAACACCGATGATGGCGACCAGGCTGAGTGTCAAGACTGTCACCATCAGAACGCGTGCACTTGGCGTGCAACTGTTCCAAATGGTCTTCCCTTGCTCGATGATGCCGTTGAATGGATTCACAGTTGTCCCCCGTCTTCAAGCGCAACTGTCGAAGTCACGCTTGCCCCTCTCGAATACTTGTGTGGTCCTCTCCGTCTACAGGCGAGGACCCGTTAAAACGATTCACGCGTCGCGTTCCGGACCACTTACCTGGGTACCGGATTGCAGAGCGTTGTGCTGCACGATCAGCTGGTCCCTTTTACGTGTGGTATCTCGCTCCTGCAGAAATACTTGCCAACTTAGATCCGTAACGAGTTTCCTATAGCGGCATCCGCGATATCTGCTGATATGCTTCCGTGACCTTGTTTCGCACTTCCATCAGGAATCGAAAAGACAGATCAGCCTTGGCCACTTTCAACACCACGTCGTGAACGTTGTCCACGTTACCGGCGATCAAGTCCTGCAGGGTGTTGTCTGCATCAACTTGCATTGAGTTCGCGTTCTGGACGAGTTCGCCCATGAGCTGGCTGAAGCTCCGGTCTTCGCCGACGGACTTTTTACTGACGTTGCTGGCTGTTTCATCGAACGCGGGCAGCGTCGATCCAACCGATGGTGTGTTTAGAGAATTCACTTTCTAAATCCTCCTCAGGAGTTCGAGTGCTGAGTTCGCCATACTTTGAAAGGAACGCATCACTTTCAAATTGGCTTCATAACCACGACTCGCCGTCACAAGGTCGACGAGTTCCTTGGAAAGTTGGACGTTAGGTAGTCGCAAGAATCCCTTCTCGTCCGCATCCGGGTGTCCTGGGTTGTACACCTCTTGGAATGGGGACATATCGGGTTCGATTCCCAAGACTTCAACGCCCGTCAGTTGTTCCGCTTCGCTTGTACCAAGCGCACGCTGGAACGCTGTCGAAAAGACAACTTCCTGACGTCGATAGGGTTCACCGTTCGCATCTCGTGTTGCATTTGCGTTGGCAATGTTATTTGCAATGACTTCCATCCGAGTACGTTCGGCCGAAAGTCCAGACGCCGTAATGTCAAAGATTGATATGGATGTCATGGCGATTCCGTTCGTTACTCACCTGTGATCGAACTCTTCAGAATGCTCAGTCGAGAAGCGAGGATGTTGGACAATGCCGAGTAGACGATGGAGTTCTTTTCCATCAGTCCCATCTCTCTCGCCATGTCGACGTTGTTACCGTCGACTCGTTCCTTCAGTCCCTCGGCGTACTCAATGACGGTGCCGAGGTCTTCTGTCCCGATGTTCTCGTTGTCCAGAATGTCTTCAAGCTCTTGCTCGAATGACACTTGCCGCGCGTGATACTTGGGCGTGTTCGCGTTAGCGATGTTCTGACCAAGAACGCGATGCCGCGTTGCCGCGGACGCCATCAACTTGCTGACAAGATCGAGCTGTGTTTCCGAAATGTTCATATCAACAACATCGGCACAACCCGCACGTTTTCTAAGCCGGATGCACCGTTTTGTCCGGTTGTAAGTGTTCGTGCTACTTTTCTGTCGCGCCCGTCTTCACTAGTCGCGCGACGCAGTCGGGACTTTGTCCTTAGTGGTTTGAAGATAGTAAATGCAACTCGATGTGTGGCATTTATCAATGCTTTACCACTTGCCGAAATGGAAGTGCGCCCATGTCAATTAGTGACGCACACATTTCAGTTGGCCAACGCGCGACTCGGCGAGCGACCGATCGCACGTCCCACTAGAGCGTCGGTGTTGATTCGATGCAGGTGCTCCGTTTGGCGCGCAGCAAGGCAAAGCTGCTTCCTATAGAAGGCGACTTTTCACGAACGTAATCCGACCTCTAAATTCATGCCGCTAACTCGCCTGTCCGAACACTGCAGCCGAGCACTTCCAGGTAGGAGCCGCTCGCAAAACAACAGCCCAGAGCTCTCGCACTTCTCGCGGGCTCTCTTCGGCTAGCAACAAGCTCTTCGACATCGAACTGCAGAAGCCGCTGGCACGACATGTCTCTTCCCGCGTGTCATCTACTGCAGGATTCATGAGATGCCCAATACCGGTGTCACCTCAACAGACGTACTCCAAATAGCTCTACCTCGCCGGACGGGTGACTGATCCCCGCTTCACAGAACTTCCTTCGCTCTTCGGTGACGCACGACAGTTTTGCGTCTTGTGAACGATGAACGAGTGTGCACTAATCTGGATTCGCACTTACTCGTTTCGGATTTCAAAAGTAGGGACGCAGCAATGATTCGATCTTCTATGATGGCTATCTGTTTTTCCGCCTGCATGATGACCGCCGTCGCCCACGCCCAACTCCAAGTCAGCGAAGTGATGTACGACACCGCTGCGAATGAGGGAGCCTGGGAGTGGTTCGAGTTGGTAAACGCCAGCGATTCGGCGATCGACCTGGAC
>CAYQMZ010000193.1:313-11029 GCA_964418725.1 uncultured Pirellulaceae bacterium | reverse complement strand
CACCTGCACCATGCGGTTGTGACGCACCAGCACCATCTTGCGGATGTGAGCCAGCCTGTGGCGCACCAGAGCCATGCGGTTGCGATGCAGCTCCATCATGCGGTGGTTGCTCGTCAAGCCGTGGCGGCCTTCTAGCCAAGTTGTTCGGTGGCTGTGGCGGCGGATGTGACAGCGGATGTGCTGAGCCAGCTTGTGGGGCACCTGCACCATGCGGTTGTGACGCACCAGCACCATCTTGCGGATGTGAGCCAGCCTGTGGCGCACCAGAGCCATGCGGTTGCGATGCAGCTCCATCATGCGGTGGTTGCTCGTCAAGCCGTGGCGGCCTTCTAGCCAAGTTGTTCGGTGGCTGTGGCGGCGGATGTGACAGCGGATGTGCTGAGCCAGCTTGTGGGGCACCTGCACCATGCGGTTGTGACGCACCAGCACCATCTTGCGGATGTGAGCCAGCTTGTGGCGCACCTGCTCCTTCTTGCGGAGCACCTGCACCATGCGGTTGCGGAGCTGCACCATCATGCGGTGCACCTGCTGCTCCAAGCTGCGGAGCTCCAGCTCCATGTGGCTGTGCAGCCGCTCCATCGTGCTGTGCAACGGCAGCCGCGCCTTCGGCACCTGTCTACTCAGCTCCAATGACGCCAACGGCCGCTCCTGTAGCATCGCCTGCTCCTGCAGCAGCCGCTCCATCGGCACCGTCGGTTCCACCAGCACCTGTTGTTGACCCATCTGCCTCTGTCGCTCGCAAGCCACAGGTAATCAAGGCCAGCTTCAAGTCGCAATTCGGTCGCTGGAGCCGCTAGATCGTTTCGCTCGGTTACGCCAAGGCGTTAACTGAGTCACAAATTTGAAACTTCGACCTGCCCACACCAGGTACTAAAGCGCTGACGGCCTGCCCACGCTTGGGGCAGGCCGTCTTCCTTTGGTACTTGGCCACGTCCGGCGAAGGCAATGCAGCAGCCAAGTTGCATTGGGCTGTTTCGGACGGCTTCAATCGCCAACAACCGTTCTGACATCGCAATTCCGAGAGTCGGTGGAGATGTGCAGACTAGCCATGTCGGTAGCAAGTCATTGGGACAGCTTGAGTTGCGCTCGGGAGTCAGAGCCAATGGCCGTCGCTTTTGAGGGGTGATTCTTGCTCGTTGTCAGCCAACAGTTCCCAGTGTTGTCATCTGCGAAGTGGCGGCGGCGACGACTCCGAGGCCTCTTTTCGCATTTGCAGCGGATAGATAGGCTTTGAACCTTCTCTGACGATCGGCGTAGCAAAGAAGTTTGGCGTGCCGCTCGTTCTCGTCTGAATCGAGGTCTGGAAATGTTGCTATTGGAAGGTGTCAAAAAGTCCTACCAAGAACCGAGCGGTAATCGGTTGCAGATTTTGGACGTTGATCGCTACGAGTTAGGTCAAGCCGAGCAGGCTGTGTTGATTGGTCGATCGGGCGGAGGCAAAACAACGCTGTTGCATGTGATTGCTGGAATCGCTCAGGCGGACGAAGGCAAGATTGAGATTGATGGTTTGGACATCATGCGGTTGTTCGAGCCCGGTCGCGATCGATTTCGCGCCGAGAAGATCGGCTATGTCTTTCAGACGTTCAACTTGTTGGCTGGCTTTACTGCCTTGGAAAACGTGCTGTTGGGCATGACTTTCGCTCGTGGCAAAAAAGATGTCGCACGAGCCCGGAAGCTTCTTGATCGAGTGGGCTTGAGTCATCGCCTGCACCACAAACCGAACGCTCTGTCTGTAGGCGAACAACAGCGAGTTGCTGTCGCACGAGCTCTCGCAAATCGGCCGCGCCTCTTGCTTGCGGACGAACCAACAGCCAACGTTGACCCCTCGAATCAGCAACAAGTTATTGATTTGATTCGTGGAACTTGCGACGAAGAGAAAGTTGCGTTGCTGATGGTCACCCATGCGATGGAAGTGGCGAATCAGTTCGATCGCATCGACCGACTCGACGAGATCAACAGAATTCAACGAGACGAGCAACCGACTGGCTGACTCGGTTTGCTGCGATAATCCCAACCTAAATAGATGAATTGAGACAGGTACGATGCCGCTTTGGAAAATCGCATGGCGAAGCATTCAGCGACGCTCGCTCGCTTCTGTTCTGACAATGCTGTCCATGGCCTTGGGCGTCATGTTGGTCGTGGCGGTATTGTTGATCGTTGGCGTCGTGGATCGATCCTTTCAAAGCAACAGTAGCTTGGGCTACGACACCATCGTGGGAGCCAAAGGTGGGCAGCTTCAGCTGACGCTGAATACGGTGTACTACCTCAGTCAGCCGGTTGAAAACTTACCGTTCAAGTTTTACCAAGAGTTTCTGCCGGCTGAGTCCGAAATGAGGGACCCTCGCAAAGACGATGGCATTGCCGGTGAGCACTACGTAAACAGGGTCGAGTTTGAAAAGGACGGTCAGTGGCAACCGGCTGAGGGGGAGATAACAATTCCCGCCGGCAAAATGTACGTCCGCTTGCGAGTTCCTAAGACAGACAACGCGCTGGAGTCGGATAAGAAGTTCAAGCTTCGACTAGAGAGAACTACCGAAACCACGGTAAGCGATGCCTCTGCGACGGCTACGGCCACGTTGTTGGCAGAACGAGACGAGTCGCTCGAACCGGAAGATGTGCCGGAAGCACCTGAACCAATTCCGGGCATGAAGAAACGCAAACAGACCACGCTAAAGGTGAATTCGGTTGTTGTTCAGCCAAACGACGAGTACGCGGTCTTCTATGCTCGTTTGTTTCATGTCATCGGAGAAGACGTGAAATTCACGGCGTCGTTGATGGATGGTTACGATGGCGAGTACGTGCCGTACCTGATGCCAGACAAAGTATCTGCGATTCCGGTTTGCCTTGGTGACTACTTGGGGCAATTCAGGGTGGTTGGAACGACGCCAGAGTTTTTCGACATGGTGTTCGATTTGGAAAATGGTCGAAGCTATGAATTCGCCGATGGCCACAACTTCACTGGAGACGGAGAGCACGGAGTCTTCGAAGCAATTGTTGGTGCCAAGGTGGCGCGAGAACACGGCTACCGCGTTGGTGATTTGATTCAGCCATCACACGGCAGCCCAGATGGTGAGGTGCATGACGATTTCGAAATCGTGGGCATTTTGAAGTCCAGCGGTACTCCGCAAGACCGAGCTGTCTTCGTCAACATGCGGGGGTTCAATCTGATTCCTCAGCACATCCGTGAAGATAAAACCAAAGAGATCACGTCGCTCTTGGTGGACACCAAGGACCCGTTGCGAAGTCGCGACCTCGTACACACTCTTTCGGAGGGTCCCGTCGGTCAGGCGGTAAAACCTGTCAGCATCATTTACGGATTGTTTTCGAGTATCGTTGGCCCGATTCGCAACCTGCTGCTTGTGATCACATTGTTAATCTGCGTTGTGTCCGGGATTGGCATCCTGGTCAGCATTTACAACTCCATGAGCGACCGTAAGAAGGAAATCGCGGTAATGCGGGCTTTGGGTGCTGGTCGTTCAACGGTAATGACCGTTGTGCTGCTGGAATCAGTGATGATTTCGATGATTGGCGGATTGTTGGGCTGGCTGGCGGGACATGCCGTCATTGGCCTGGCGAGCGGCAAAATCGAGTCCGAGACTGGTGTTGTCGTGAGTGCTTTCCAGCTTGCCCCCCCGATGCGTGAATTAACCTATTTGTTGGGGGAACAGTTAGCACCTACGATATCAGTAGAGATCTGGTTGATCCCGTTGCTGATCTTCTTGGCGATTGCGGTTGGCTTTTTGCCGGCCTGGACCGCGTATCGAACTGACGTCGCCGAAGCGTTGCAATCGTCGCCCTAACGTCAATTAGTCTCCGAGTCGGCCGTTTGGACGTCAAATAGGAAAGAGCTTGACCATGTTGAATCTTCGAAACTCGCTGGTTCTCGCGTTGCTGATGGCAATGACTTTTTCGCAACTGGTCAATGTTGCTTCCGCGTGTCCGTTCTGCTCGGCAGTTTCACAGACATTCAGCGAAGAAATGAAAATGATGGATGTTGTTGCCTTGGCACAACTGAAGTCTCGAGCTCGCGCGTCGTCCATCAATTCGAACAACCCTCAGGAAGAAGTGCCAAAGTCGGTTTTCGTGATCACTGAAGTGATCAAAGGCGATGACTATATCAAGGTCGGCGATACGTTTGAAACGATTTACTTTGGCGAGGCAAAGAAAGACCGCTCATTCCTAGCGATGGCAACGGACGCTCCGAACCTTGTTTGGTCGACGCCATTGATTCTCACGGATCGAGCCAAGACATACCTCAGCAAATTGAAGACGGTGCCCCCTGGCAAGGAGCGATTGGAATTCTTTCAAAACCACTTGGAAGATGAAGACGAAATGCTGGCTCGTGATGCTTACGACGAGTTCGCCAAGGCACCGTACGAGGATGTGATTGCGCTGAAGCCTAAAATGAATCGCGAGCAGCTGCTTGAGTTCATTCAAAACCCTGACGTTCCCTCGAATCGACGTCGCCTCTATTTCACCATGTTGGGCGTATGCGGCACCGAAGCGGATGCCGAATTGCTGGAGAAGTTTATGACGTCAGATGATCGCAAAGCGCGGTCAGGTTTGGACGCCATGCTGGCCTGCTATGTGATTTTGAAAGGCGAAAAAGGCTTAGATAAAGTTGACGAGCTGTTTTTGAAGAACAGCGACGCTGAGTATGCAGATACGTACGCCGCGATTATGGCAATCCGATTTCATGGTTCGGAAACGGATGTTGTGCCTCGAAAGCGACTTGTGAAATCGTTGCGTCACATGCTGAAACGGCCCGAGTTAGCTGACTTGGTGATTCCCGATCTTGCCCGCTGGGAAGACTGGGAAGTTCTAACGCAGTTGTGTGACCTATTTATTCAAGCTGACGAGAATTCCAGTTGGGTTCGCGTGCCCGTGGTCAACTACCTGCGAGCTTGCCCACTTCCTTTGGCAAAGGAGAAGATCGAGCAACTGAAGTTGGTCGATGCTGATGCCGTCAAACGAGCCATGATGTTCTTTCCATTGACGGAAGAAAAAGAATCCGGCGACGGCGAATCGAAAACGCCGAAAGAGGAAGTGAATGCGGAAGACGTTACGCAGGAGGTAAGTGCGAAAGATCCGCCAAAGACCACCAGCAACATGCTGTTGCCAAAGGCAGACCCCATGCCTATCCTGCCGGCCCCAAAATCACGCGTTTCATCGGGTGTGGAGGGTGAAGAGGTTGCACAGGCCTCTACTCGTTTCTTGGCTCTTGATGAGGCTCGGGCGATGGCCACTTCAACCACCAGCATCGCAACGCCGGAAACGCTAAATCAAGTAGAAACATTGGCCGACGAGGATGTCGTGAACCCAATGTTTCTGGCCGGCGTAGTAACCGCTGCAGGCGGGTTGTGCTTCGTCACGATGCGAGGCATTCTGGGATTCGCATCCTAACAATCGGATCTGCAACCAGTGACGTGTCGATTTACTAAGACCAGTCACTGACTTCACGGGGCGCACTCTAAGACTCAATCAAGACTATGGAACACGACAGCATTCGTTCGGCAGAAGAAGACCAGTACCAACAATATCGTTCGCTCAGTTTTCTTGCTGTTGTGGCAATGGTATTTGGCGTGATTTCGATCCCAACTGCCGCTGCAGCCAGCATGAATGCATTTCTGTTGATCTTTCCATTCGTGGGCATGCTGCTTGGTTTAACGGCCGTATTCAAGCTGCGAAATCGTACCGACGAATTCACTGGTCTTGGGCTGGCGAAGACTGGTCTGATGCTCTCCACGATCCTGTTGTTTATGGGTGGCAGCTATGCGGCTTACATCTATGCAACAGAAGTCCCAGATGGTTTTCAACGGATCTCGTTCACAGATCTGAAGCCTGACACCGGTTCGGAAATCCCCTGGTCGTCCAAGTCTCAAGATTTGGTTGGCAAGAAAGTTTTCGTCAAGGGCTACGTTTATCCCGACGATCAACTGGGCGAAATCAAACGCTTCATTCTGGTGCCGGACATGGGAACATGTTGTTTCGGGGGTAAGCCGAAAATCCACGATATGATCCAGGTAACTTTAGAAGATCCGCATCGCGTCAAGTATTCCATGATGCGCCGAAGTCTGGCTGGCGAGTTTCGGTTGGGAATGGTCAGCGTCGACAAGGTAGACGATGTGATGTACCACCTTTCGGCAAGCTACGTGAAGTAGCCCGCATCTAACGGGCTGGCAAATTGCGGACTGGCAAATAGCGGTATGAACTACTTTTGCCACGGCCGACGTTTTCTTGATCGCCCGTACTTCTTAGCGGGGACTGCAATTCCTGATTGGCTGAACGTGACCAATCGACGTGTGCGCGTTCGTGCGAAACACGCAAAGCCTCTATTGGAGTCGTCTCGAGCTGAGTATCGAGAACTAGCAGCAGGAGTCGTTCAACATCACCACGACGACGATTGGTTTCATCGGACGCGCGCGTTTGCGGAGCTGTCGTTGCTGTTTGCTGTCGACATTCGAGACGGCCTGCCGGTCGATGATGGTCTGCGACCAAGTTTTCTTGGCCACATTTTGGTCGAATTGTTGCTGGACGACTGTTTGATTCAGGAAGATCCGTCACAGCTAGATCGGTACTACGAAGTCATGCAGAGCATTGACGGGCAAGTTGTTGGCAACTTTATCGCCCAGTCGACGGGAAATTCGCCGGAACTGTTCGATCGGTTCGTGTCGTTTCTACCTCGCTTTGCCGAGGTGCGGTTCTTGTATGACTACGCCGACAATGCCAAACTGCTGTTTCGGCTGAACAATGTGATGGACCGAGTCGGCTTGGCGCAGATTCCTGAGTCGATGCTCACGTTGTTACCGGCGATGCGTGCGGCCGTCATCGAACGGAAAGATGAACTAGTAACTCCAGATCAAGCGTAAGTGATCATGTCCAAAATTGCTCTGAAACCAAACATCGAATTCGGCGTTGTTCCAACTCATATCCGATTTGTCGGTGGGCTTGTTCCAGATGACAATGGCTGTCTTCCACGTGGCAGCGACGGACGAATTCTATCGGTGGCTGAATTGGCCGCCGTAAAGGAAGAATCTCCGGTCGACATCAATGCGGCCCAGGTTCCGCTATTCCCCGGCGTTGTGGAGAAGGACACTGCTGATTTGTTGGGCGGGATTAAGGATCTGGGGATTACACCCCACGTCATCATGATGGTGGCAGGCGGCAATCCTATGGACCCGGCCGACGAAGACACGGTTGCTCCTATGCTCGTATCGGGTCTGAAGGCAGCACAGCAGTTCGGCGTTGCCAACGTCTCGTCGACATCAATCGAAGAGTGGATGAAACCGGGAGCGGTCAAGCTGACCGGTGATGACTACGCAGCAGCGGTGGCACAAAACATCAAGCTACATGTGCGAGCTGTCCGAGAGGCAGAAGCCGTAGGCAGTAGCGTCAAAAGCTGGCACATCGAGTTCCTACGCGGCATCGAGTTTCAGACGTTTAATGATGTTGCTAAGTGTTGGGAAATTGTCAAAGGCTGCAACGAAGAATTGGGAAGCCCGTTCTTCAAAGTTCTCGTTGATGCCGCACACTGCGGCGATTCGGAACTGAGTCTCGAGGAAAACTGTGCGATCGTTCAGGAGATGGCGGATGCCGGCGGTTTCAGTCTGTTCCATGCTTCGGCGAAAACGACTCGCGGATGTCTCTCGACGGACGATGGCTGGATTGGTGCGATGTTGACGGCATGCGCCGCGACGGGCAAGCTTGAAACAGTCTTCGTTGAATTGTTCGATCACGAAGATCCTGCGCTTGAAGGCCTGCGTTCGGCGGACCCTCGACACGGCATCAATACTTTGGACGGTCGTACCTATCGTGAAGCGGTTTGCGACGGTCTGGCAGATGTCGCTCGCCGGCTGAACAACTTGGTTGCTCGTGGCATCATGGCCACATAGAGACGGGTTGAGACGGAGTTCACAGTGCTCGCTAAGGCAAGCTAGTAGTGTCCGATGAAGAAGAATCTGTCGAGCCCTCGCTAGACCAACTGAGTCAAGCATTTGCGGCCGCTATGGGTCGCGGGCAAGGTGTCGCTCCGTCGGACTCCGGGGCCGGTGTTGACGGTGACGAATCTTCGGAGGAGAGCGCTGATGTTGCCAGTGCTGAAAACGTAGAAGTCGCGGTCGAGGATGTCGTCGACCCCGACGACGCGTGCCCGATTTCTCCCAAGTCCGTGTTCGAAGCAATTCTTTTCGTTGGGCACCCAGAAAACCAACCCATCACTGGCCCCAAAATTGCAAAGCTGCTGCGTGGTGTTGATGTCGAAGAGTTACCAGGATTGGTGACTGAGTTGAACGACGACTACGTGCGGCAGGAAATGCCTTACCGAATTCTCGCCGAGCCGATAGCCGCCACTAGCGAGGAAGAAGTGGTCGATGTCGAGGCGTCCGTGACCAATGAAGCGTCCGTGACCAATGAAGATTCTGTGGCTAGTGAGGACACGTCCTCTAGTGAAGACACATCGGCTGAAGACTCTTCGGCTGAAGACTCTTCGGCTGAAGACACTTCGGCTGAAGACTCTTCGGCTGAAGACACTTCGACTGCTGAGGATCCGGTGACGGATGCAGACTCTGCCACCAACGAAGAAGCTGCTTCTTCAGAGTCGGAGCCAGATTCGGCAGAGCAGACTGGCAAGTCGACGAAGGCCAGCAAAAAGAAAACGAAGTCAGCGAAGAAAGAGCCTCCCGCGATTGGATATCGACTTACGTTGCGTGACGAGTTTGTTCATCTACGCGAGAGTTTCTACGGCCGCGTTCGAGAGGCTCAGTTGTCGCAGCTGGCTGTCGATGTGCTGGCTGTTGTGGCTTACAACCAGCCAATCACACGAGAAGCGATCAACCGGACGCTCGACACTGGGCTCGATACTGGGCGTGTCCTAAACCAGCTTGTGCGTCGCAACTTGCTGCAACGTCAGACAAAGGATGATGCGGCCAAGTCACGCGGCAAGGAATACGTCACCACGCCGCGTTTTCTCGAGTTGTTCAATTTGCAAGACATCGGAGACCTCCCACGAACGGATGACCCGTAAATCGCCGTTTCGGGTGCTGATTCTTGGGTGGCCTCCGCAATTTGACGATCTTTCTCGGCTTTGTGGTCGTTGCTGTAACTTGTTGTGGGCAAACGGCTTAGGGTTTGCGTTGGTGGCTTGCCGAGAGCCGGGTTGCCGCGGACGTCTTGTCACCCACATAGGCACGCGTGATACAATTCGCCGCTCGCACGAGTAGTGATTGCTCACAGTCATCGAGGTTATGTCCTTCGTATCTTTCAACGCCGCCGCCCAAGCAACCTAGCTAGCATCTACGTGGTGTCGCAAATCGCGTTCTTTCGAACGAAGTCCTTTTCGAGTTTTCCTAGGGATCCCTATACCCATGTCACGTCGTCAAAGAATCATCGACTTGCGCAGCTCTGCACCGCAGATCTTGCCGTCTTTGCTGCAATGCGATTTTGGGGATCTGCGTAGCGAGGTCGAGCAACTGTCGGCGGCTGGTGTGAAGTCGCTGCATCTGGACGTCATGGACGGTCACTTTGTGCCGAACCTGACCTACGGGATGCCCATCGTCAGCGGGTTGCGGAAACTGACGGACATGGTTCTGGACGTGCATTTGATGATCTCGAACCCCGACCAGTACCTCGAACAGTTTTACGAGGCGGGCGCCGAGGCCATTACGATTCACGTGGAAGCCGTTGACGATCCGGCCGCTTCGTTGAAAAAGATCAGGGCGCTGGGAGCCGCGTCGGGACTGGCACTCAATCCGGATACTCCGTTGTCGGCAGTCACTCCCTATTTGGATGACTGTGACCTCGTGTTGCCGATGAGCGTAAATGCAGGTTTCGGTGGACAGAAATTCAATCCTGTCGCACTGGAAAAACTCAGAGAGCTGCGGAAGCTGAAGCCAGATCTGATTCTTGAGGTGGATGGTGGCGTCAATCCACAAACGATCGCATCGTGTGCAGAAGCTGGGGCTGATTTGTTTGTCGTGGGATCAGCGATCTTTAAGCACGACAACTACTCAGATGCCTTGAGCGGCATGTATCAGCTGCTTGCTTAGGGAATGCTGCTTTAGGGGGCTAAACAGATTTCGATGACACGCATCATATTGCTACGCAGTGGTTCCACTGATTTTGACCTGGAAGGTCGAATCAAGGGAACGCTGGACATCCCGCTGAATGACGCGGGAAATGAACAGGCGACGCAGGCCGCGAAGAAGCTTGCGGCGGAAAACGAGACGGCCGTCAATTTCTCGCCTAGCCAGGCAGCCGAAGAAACCGCCAGTCAAGCGACAGAGGAAAAATCTGACGCTGAATGATGCGACAACTGGCCCCGTCTTCAGGGGCAAGCTTTAAAAGAGCAGAACGATATAAAGAAGCGGCCAGGCAGCAAAGCCCCCTTGTGCAGCATTCTTTTCAAACTCGCAAACGCCGAACGATTACTCACGTTCGGCGTTTTTTTGCTTTGAAAGAATCCATCGCGATACAGATTGCAAGTCAACAAACGGCATATGTTTCAATAACTGCTCGCCTGCCCAGAAGTGGTTCTCGAAAAAGTGCTTAGTCGCCAGAGAGCTTCAGAACCGTTTGCACCTCTTGAAAACAGGGAACCCGCCTGCAAATCTCACCCTGCAAATCGGAATTGATGATTTAGCAAGGACCACCGACGGAAGACCAAATCCTGCAAGGGCGTTCGCTAAATCGCCAACGAGAGACGACACAGAGAAGGCACAC
>CAYQMZ010000193.1:0-303 GCA_964418725.1 uncultured Pirellulaceae bacterium | reverse complement strand
AATGATACAAAAAAAACTAGAGCGCAAACTGCAAACAACAGCCTGTCGTAGACCGCAGTTACAAATGTGACCAGGCGATCATGAAAATTTTTATGCAATTCGATACGCCGCCTAAAGCTTAGCTGGCTCTTGGCCAACTGACAAATTGAGTCACCAAACATCGCCTGCGGGCTTCCCAAAGCTAAGACCTTATGATTAAAAATCAACCGTTCTGGCTTTCGGTAAAGGTGCGAGTGACCAAACCTCGCCACAGCCCCAACGGTTGCCCTCAAGAATTTTTACGTTTGACAAACGATTAGTACT
>CAYQMZ010000192.1:9862-11032 GCA_964418725.1 uncultured Pirellulaceae bacterium | reverse complement strand
ACCGGTGGGAGACCACGATGACAGTTACTTCGGTGAGTTCCTGGAGGACTACCGTGATGATGATCCGCTGTACGAAACGCATCAGCAAGCATTGAAGCAACAGATTGACAATGCACTACAGATTCTGAATCACCGTGAACGCGAGATTCTTCGTCTTCGCTATGGTCTTACGGACGGCTACTCCTACACGCTAGAAGAAGTGGGCAAGATCTTTTCTGTGACTCGCGAACGCGTGCGTCAAATTGAATCGAAAGCTGTCCGTAAGTTGCAACAGCCTTACCGTAGCAACGGCCTACGTGACTTCTTGGACGGACTAGAGCCCAACCCCAGCGGAAGCTTGAAGTGGAGCTAGGTCGTCACTAGCAAGAACATCTAAGCCGCTTGAGGCTTAAACGAAAACCTACGCAGGCTCTCGCTCTTGAGGGCCTGTTTGCGTTGGTCCCCATCAGCGATTCGATGAACTGAGAGTCGGTGAGCTACGCGTATCTATCTCTACCAACACCGAACCAGTACCCCATCGCAGTCCCCAGTCCTAGCATCAGGTAAGTTGCTGGACTCTGACCAGTGAGGTAGTTCGCGAAGTTGTCTACGACCGTGATCGAATAGTCAGAGCACACGCCAACGATGGTTGCCACAACTGCCGAAAACAATCCGACGGCGATGTGTTTTCGCGTTAGGTAGAAGCCGGCTCCGATGCCAACCGCAGCACCAGGAATCGCAGGCCCATAGAGTCCATAGTTCAGCATGAACTTGAACGCGAAGTAGCCAACGATACTGCCTAGCAAAGCGCCGATTACGGCACGGCCCCAGATCTTTGTGGAGTTGCCCGTGGGGTGTGGCATCGATCCGCTGTTTGGCTGGTTCATTGATTCTCCAACTTGGTTGGTTGTCCGAATGAAACGCAGCCGATTGACGGTGCTGCAGACTACGTCTCAAGTACGTACGGATTCAGCTTTGCAACAACATCATCGGGAACGGGAACGGACCGGATTCCATCTTTGCCGACGAAGCAGCAGGCGGCGGTCATGGTTCCAGTGGCGATCGCTCGTTCGCCGCACAGCAGCGAAAAGAAGTACGTCACGCTCTTGGTACCGATCCGCTGCACCGAGACGTGAATGTCGATCACGTCCTCGAAGCGGGCGGGACTTTGAAAGTCGCAATGCGCAGAGA
>CAYQMZ010000192.1:3074-9852 GCA_964418725.1 uncultured Pirellulaceae bacterium | reverse complement strand
CTTTTCCACCTTCGACGGGTAGGAAAAGCGGAAGTTCGATGTGGCGGAGAAACTCGTGTTCGGCTTCTTCCATCAGCCCCATGATTGAGGCGAAATGCATAATGCCCGCTGCATCCGTATCGCGAAACTCAACTCGCCGCGATGTTTTGAAGGGAGCGGGCATTGCTTGATGGCGTGGGCGAATTGCCGCCTGAACACGCTGATCTATGCTTGAGCGCTAGTCGCCAACGAATGGCAACAATGCCATAAAGCGAGCACGCTTCACGGCCTTTGTCACGGCATGCTGACTAACCGCCGTGCAGCCGGTCTTTCGACGCACGACAATTCGCCCATGGCGATTGACAAGTTTCTTTAGCAGGTCGACATCCTTGTAGTCGACATACATCGGACGAGGACGCTCGCCATCGACGTAAATCGGATCCTTCTTAACTGCTTTTGCGCGGTTGTTTTTTCGACGGCGGGACTTGCTGCGTCCACGGCCTGGAGCTGGTCTACGAGCCATAATCTTCGTTCATTCCTTAGGCTGCTAGCCTGGGTAATGTGCAGTCCCGGATTGTAACGAGTCATTGGCACACAGCAAGGGCTACTGAGGCCCTCAATTCGAAAATGATTGCCGATAATTCCGGTTGGTGAGCGAAACACCCAAAATTGATCGATTAGACAAGCTTTTCCCGCTTCCTCGTTATACTGGAGGGATGGCGGAACCTGTCATGGAAGGCTTTGCTTCCGGTTCGTTTTCTATTTTCGGATAATTCCATGAATCACCATCGAATTTCGCGAGTTCTTGGGCACGAGTCCTTAGAAGATCGAAAGATGCTAGACGGCAGTGGAATCGCTGCTGGCGAGCCTGTTTCTGACTTTGGTTTGTTCGACGTCAATCCGACGTCTCCTTCGCATCTCACGAGGGTTTCGCCAAGTGATTTCGAGGGCACAGCGGCCTACTACTTCATACACTCGACGTGAGGTTACTGCCGGAGTCAGTTTGTCTCCCTCGAAACGCTTCAAAACGATCTCGACCGAAACCTGCCGTCGTCCAAGGTCAACATCTTGGCGATCAACGAAACGGGTGAAGAGTCAGCAAACCCCATAGCAACCAGCCTGGTGGATCTGCCTCTGCTGCAGGACACCGCAGAGCAAGACGTCTGGGGCAATTGGGACGCTGTGTGGCGTGATGTCCAGGTCGTCGACAGTGACGGCGAAGTTACCGACGTTTTGAACCTAACCACCAACGACCTCCGCACGACGGAAAATTACAACCTGCTGCGGGGCATGATTATTGATGCCGCGACCTCCAAGCGAGAGGCAGGCAGTCGACATCAAAATCGAATTGAGCCCATGGATACGACCAAAGATGGTTTCGTGGCTCCCAATGATGTGCTGGCTGTTATTAACAAGATCAATCGCGATGGGTCGGGCGAACTAGCAGACCCCGGCGCTACTGATCCGACAATCGCGTACGACGTCACTGGTGATAATTGGGTTTCGGCCCTTGATGCATTGCGGATCATTCAGGTGTTGAATCGCGTCAGTAGCTCCGGGGCCGGCGAGCCAGCTGGTGAAGCTCCTGAAACCGTTGACGTTGCAGCGGCTCAGGCTTTCGCAGCCGATGCCGTGTTCGCAAGTAGCATCAGCGACTCGGTGGCGGACGATGACGACGAATCCGAGGCCTAAGTTTCGGATTCTGATGGTGTGCCGTTGTGATTCCGACAACACGGTCGGAAAGTCGCATTAGGCTCGTGTGACGATCGGCACTCCATCGGTACAATCAGTCGTGATCCTCGGCACCGCCTGTACGCAGGCCTCACGACTGATTTCAAATGATCTGCGTTCACGAACTTACGAAGCGATTCCGAGGCTCGGATTCTGATGTCCTGGCCGTGAATCGCCTCTCGTTCGAAGTTCGCCCGGGCGAAGTCTATGGTCTTCTGGGTCCCAACGGAGCTGGGAAGACCACCACGCTGCGAATGATCATCGGTCTGCTGACTCCCGATTCGGGGTACGCTTCGGTCAGCGGTTTTCGCACGGCAGAAAACCCGTTTGAGGTTCGTTCTCGGATCGGATTGGTGTCTGCGAACGATGGCGTGTATCCGTGGCTAACCGTTCGCGAGATGCTCTTGTACTTCGCCGAACTCTATGGAACGCCTCCCGAGATCGCACAGCATCAGCTCGACGAAACAAGCCGGATGCTTGGTTTTCGCGAGTATCTGAATCGACGCTGTACCAATCTCAGCACTGGGCAAAAGCAACGCGTTACTTTGGCTCGGGCACTCATTCATCGACCACCGGTATTGTTGATGGACGAGCCGACTCGCGGTCTAGATGTTGTGGCCAGTCGAACGGTCTTCGATTACATCCAGCATGCGAGAGAGCAGGGGATCGCGGTGATCGTCAGTACGCATCGGCTGGACGAGGCGCAGAGACTGTGCGATCGATTTGGGCTTCTGTATCGCGGTCAACTAGCCAAAGAAGGTGACCTCGAGACACTGCGGTCCGCCTCCGGGAAAGAGACGTTGGTCGAAATGTTCTACGACTTGATGCAACCTGACGCCACCTCGAACTAACTGTAGTCACAGTCATCCGCATGAGCGACGCTTCAACGAAATCGATCGAGCCAGCACCGAATCCTTCGGTTGCCGCACGTCGAGCGAGTCGCTGGTCCCGACTGTGCCTGAAAGAATTGCGCGAGACGCTACGCGATAGGCGGACACTGATCACGTTAGTGCTCATGCCGCTTTTGGTCTATCCAATTCTAAGCATGGTCTTTCAACGCACTCTGTTGTCTTCCTTGAGTCAGGGGAAGCAAACGGTAGTGATCGGTGTTACATCGAAGGAGTCTGCGGATTTTCTTCGCAGTCGCCTATTGGTGGCCGACATGTACATGAAGCGTCGTGATGGAAAACTGGCCGACCCATCGCAACTGTGGGCAGCTGGCGAAAAGGCTGTAAACGCAGCGAATGATTCCTCGACAGAAGCGAACGCTGAAGTGTCCGGCGGTGCGAATGAGAACCAGAACGGCTTGTTAAAGCTGGGTGCTCCACAATTTGCTGAAATCAACGTCGACCAGATTCGATTCGTGAAGCACGAAGACTTAGTGGCCGAGGTCAAGGACGAACGGATTGATCTCGGTATTCTGATGCCCTCGGAATCAAAGTCGCGAAAGTTCGAATTGATTCACCGGGCTGGATCGCCGCTCAGTGCTCGGGCGCTGGAGTTTGTCGAAGTCCGTGTTGAGGCACTGAACGAGCTGTTTCTGAGGCAGCGATTGACCAAGCTTGGGGCGTCTTCAAAACTTGATATCGAGAGTACGCGGAACACGGTTCAGGTTGAACGTCGTGAGAATATGCTCTCGACCATTGTGCCCATGATCTTGATTTTGATGACCGTCACGGGTGCAGTCTATCCAGCGATCGACTTGACTGCCGGTGAACGAGAGCGAGGTACGTTAGAGATGCTGATGGCGTCGCCGGTATCTCGGCTAAAGTTGTTGTTGGCAAAATACGTGGCTGTTGTTGCCGTGGCGTTTCTCACGGCGCTCGTGAATCTAGTCGCCATGGGGATCACGTTGCAGGCAACTGGAATCGGGCGAGCGATCTACGGAGAAGCGGGACTAGGTCCTCTGCGAATCATTCAAATACTTGCGCTGTTGGTGCTGTTTGCAGCGTTCTTCTCTGCTGTGCTGTTGGCGCTGACAAGCTTCGCTCGCAGCTTCAAAGAAGCCCAAGCGTACCTGATCCCGTTGATGCTGCTTTCGCTGGGGCCAGGTGTTGTTAGTCTTTTGCCAGGTCTCGAGCTAAAAGGGGTTCTGGCCATCACACCGATCTGCAATATGGTGCTGCTCGCGCGGGACCTATGTAACGATCAAGTAGACCCGGTGGCCAGTTGGATTGCGATCCTCGCGACGGGCTTGTACACGTTGGCGGCGATTGGGGTCGCGGCCAAGATCTTCGGTGCCGATGCCGTCATGAGCGGAGGTCAGAGCGAACTTCGAAGTCTATTCGTAGATGAAGAAACTTCGTCCCGCAGGGTTTCAAGTGTTAGCGGTGCGTTGCTTTGTTTGGCGGTGTTGTTTCCCGTCTACTTCATTACCTCAAGTTTCATGGCGCGAATTAACGTACCGATCGCCGGTCGGTTGGTGATTGCCGCTGTGGCCACCAGTCTGCTTTTCGGTGTGATCCCTGGCGTCGCAGCCTTGATTCAACGCCTAAACTGGCGCCATGCGTTTGGTTTGCATCCGGCTGTGTTGGCAGCGTTCACCGTTGCTGTTCTTTTGGGTTTCACGGTTTGGCCACTTGCTCACGAGATCGTGTTGTTCACGCAGTGGTTGGGATTCAGTTCGATTACCGCCGAGCAATTCGCACAGGCACAAACGTTGATTGATCAATTGCGAACCGTATCTCCGGTGCTGGTGGTCGCCTGTATGGCCGTGGCTCCGGCGGTTTTTGAGGAACTGTTTTTCCGCGGCTACTTGTTTCAGGCGTTGCGTCGAGTAACAAGTCGTCGCGCAACGATCTTGGCTTCAGCCACATTGTTCGGGCTGTTCCATGTTGTCTCCAATGGATTGCTCAGCCCCGAACGTTTTCTGCCAAGCACCTTCATGGGGCTGATCCTTGGTTGGCTGTGCTACCAAAGCGGAAGTATACTACCCGGCATTGTGCTGCACGGATGTCACAACGGACTGTTGATGATGTTGGGCTACTACAAGGAAGAGTTGGCCGCCCTTGGGTTCGGGATGGAAGACCGGGCACACATGCCGCTCGGGTTGATCGGATTGTCCCTCGGGACCTTGGTGTTCGGGATTCTGTTTATTGCTTGGCTACCACGCCATAGGACGCAAAATGCAAGTCAAAGTCTTTGATTCCAAAACGGAAATGGGTTCGCAGGCAGCTGCTTGGGGAGCGAACAAAATCCGTGAAGCAATAAGTGGCCGCGGCGAAGCCAACATCATCGTGGCCACAGGCGCTTCGCAGTTTGAGATGTTGTCTGCATTAGTCGCCGAGGCGGACATCGCCTGGAACAAAGTCACGGCATTTCATCTGGATGAGTACGTTGGCTTGTCGATGGATCATCCCGCTTCGTTTCGTTTGTATCTGTGGAAGCGATTCGTTAGCCAATTGCCGCTGCCGTTGGCACAGTTCCACTACCTGAATGCCGAAGGTGATTGTCAGGCAGAGTGTGACCGCGTGGGTGCGGTACTGCAGCAGCATCCGGTGGATGTCGCCTTTGTTGGCATCGGCGAAAACGGACATCTGGCTTTCAATGATCCGCCCGCCGACTTTGAAACCGAGTCACCCTATTTGGTCGTCGATCTGGACGATGCCTGCCGTCAGCAACAGTTGGGGGAAGGCTGGTTTCCAACCTTTGATGATGTACCAAAACAAGCGATCTCGATGAGCGTCAAGCAGATCATGAAGAGCAAGGCGATCGCCTGTACGGTGCCCGACGAGCGAAAGTCGGAGGCAGTGCAGAAGTCGGTTGAGGGTACCGTGGTGCCTGAAGTGCCCGCATCGATCTTGCAGAATCACGAGCAAACAGTCTTGTTCTTGGATCAGCCGGCGGCTTCAAAGCTCTCGTAGACCTTGGTTAGCTTCGAGCTTCGTCCGCCGTGTTGCGCCTACGCGAAGATATCCGTCACAGCTTTGCCTTTTCCGTCTTCCGTGACGTAGAACGGACGTTTCTCAATTTCAACGGCTGTCTTGGGCGAGATTCCCATTGCGGTGAAGATGGTTGCGTGCAAGTCCGCAATGGAGACGGGATTCTCGATCGCAATACAAGGTCGCTCATTGGCCGTCTTCCCATAGCGATAGCCCTGTTTGATCCCGCCGCCAAACATCAGCACGGACGTGCCGCCGGTGAAGTGGCGATGCAGACCATACTGTTTCATTTCCGTAAGGTTGTCCGCCTTTGCTCGTGACTGATCGCGAGCCGTACTTCCCGGAACGCCTTCAATCATCATGTCGCGGCTAAACTCACTGGCGACGACGACTAGCGTTCGATCCAACAGCCCGCGGGATTCTAGGTCTAAGATCAACTGGGCAATCGGACGATCGATGTCGCGTTTCATCTTTGCCACGGTGGTGTGCCCGTTCTCGTGCGTGTCCCAGCTTAAGAACGGAACGTATTCCGAGGTTACCTCGATAAACCGGGCGCCGGCCTCCACCAGTCGTCTCGCCAACAGGCAGCCCTGACCAAAGCGGCTGGTGTTGTATTTCTCGTAGCTCTCTTTTGGTTCTTGCGACAAGTCGAATGCGGCTCTGTCCGGTGAGCTCAATAGTCGATAGGCGTTCTCCATCGCCCGGACGGTGGACTCTTGTTGATACTCGCTTGCCTGATGCGCGATTGGGCTTCGCTTCACTAGTTCGCGATAGTACTTAAATCGTCTGGTAAAGCGTTCCGGCGTCATGCCCTTCGGTGGCTTTACGGCGGACATGGCCTGATCTGGATAGGGAAGCAAGAAAGGACCAAACTCGCTGCCCAGGAAACCTGCGGTATGGAATGCTTTCAGTTCCTCCTTTTCACCAACTCCTTCGAGTCGTTGGCCAATGTCGATGAATGCAGGAATGGCAGGGTTCCTAGGCCCCAGCGTATGCGCAATCCAGGCGCCCAAGTGCGGAGCGGCAACCGTTTGCGGAGGAACATAACCCGTGTGCCAGTGGTACTGATGACGCGAGTGAAGGATATGGCCCAGGTCGGGCTGCACGGCAGAACGAATGATTGTTCCGCGATCCATGACCTGCGCGATGTTCTCCAGTCCTTGCGTGAATTGAACGTCGTCCAATAC
>CAYQMZ010000192.1:0-3064 GCA_964418725.1 uncultured Pirellulaceae bacterium | reverse complement strand
TGATGTCTTTCGCCGCGACGCCTTTTTCAAAAGGTAAGTAGTGTTTCGGGGCGAACGTATCCGGGGCTGCCATACCTCCGGCCATCCAAATCAAGATGCACGAGTCTGCCGTTGCTGCGGGGTGCTCCAACTCCTGGGTGGATGCGTGGGCCGTCGGTGATCCAAGTGCCATAGCGGCTGCGGAGGCCGCTGTCAGTTTTTCGAGAAACTCGCGGCGATTGGAAACGTGCGGATATGACTTTTGCATTTCAATCTTGCTATGGAGGAATTCGAACGTAAGCGAAAGGGCGGGACACTCGTTTGAATCTTCTATCGAACCATTTGGAATTCCGGCAGCATCAGGACCGTCCAGTATAGGTCTGCAATACCGTGGGCCGTAACCTTCTCACCGAGCAGTTCCCACGCCGCTTGGAGTTCAGCCTCGTTGGGCTTTCGCGATAAAGCCTGAAGGTAAAGCTGGTTGATGACTTGGTCGACGGGCGTTGTTTCCATTTGCTCTGCAAGCTTCGCCGCCGCGTTTTCCAGTTGCTTGGCCAACACGTCGCCATTGGTCAAGTCGAGCGCCTGTAGCGTCGTCAATTCAGCGGGCCGCGTGGTCACAACTTGTTCTCGGTTGGGACGACCCAGCGAGCGAGTTAACAAATTGGATTCGACAAGGGAAGCTCGTAGCCGTCGGTCGCCACGGAATCCGAAGTTGCCCGAGGGCTTGTTCGGAGCCTGATCGGTTAGGGTCCAAACTGCATCTTGAAATTGCTCGGCCGTGATCCGCTTTGCAACGGGACCTTCAAAGCGATAGTCTTCCTCGCTGATATCTGGATTGGCAGAAGCGGTGGCGGCTTGGTAAATCTGAGAAGACGTAATTCGCCGAAGTGTGTGTTTCAGGTTGTAGCCGTGGTCAACGAAATCGCTGGCCAAATAGTCGAGCAGGTCCTGAGACCATGGTTCATTGCTCATGATGTCTACGGGGTGGATCATTCCGCGTCCCATCAAGCGATCCCATAGTCGATTGACGATCGTACGCGCTAGTCGACCGTTGTCCTGACTGGTAATGAACTGCGCAAGCTCTGCCAGTCGTTCGGATCGAGGTTTCGTCGCGTCAATTGTTCCCAGTTCAGGGAAGATGAAGGCTGCTTCTGCAATCCGCCCGGTTGGTTTGTCGCAACGATGAATCTCTAATGGTTGATCACTTATGATTGCTGCCAAACCGTACGCGTCGGTCAGCTTCCAGTCGTTGATGAAACTGTCGTGGCAGGACGCGCACTTCAGATTGATGCCAAGAAAAACTTGCGACACGTTTTGAGCGAACTGCAGTTGAGGTACTTGGCTCGCGTTGACCCTGCCCCGCCATTTAATACCCTTGATGAATCCTTCCGAATCGGGGGAAGGACTGATCAGTTCTCGTACAAACTCATCGTATGGCTTGTTGGTGACCAACGCGTTGTAGAGCCAGCCAGTGATCTGTTTTCGACCGCCATCGATGAACCCTGTTCCGCGGTAGTCGTTACGGAGTAGGTCATTCCAAAAAGTGATCCAATGGTCGGCGTATCCGATCGAGTCACCAAGCAGCAGGTCGATCAGACGCTCGCGTTTCTTAGGATCTTTGTCGCGGGTGAACGATTCCAGCAGATTCGGGTCAGGTAATTGACCGGTTAGGTCCAGTGAAACGCGGCGTAGGTACTGAGCGTCATCGATGCCTTCCGTTCGTTGAATCCGCTGGCTCGCGAAGTAGGCGTCGACGAAGCGATCCACAGGATGCTCTCGTCCATTTTGGGCTGGTGGTAACGTTGGACGATGTAGTGGCAGCTTTGCTTTGTAGGCCTTCTCGCGAAAACTGAATCCATCCAGCCAGGGCAGTCCGTCATCCACCCACTTCGTAAGTAATCGGATCTCGTCTTTCGAAAGTTGACCACCCTTTGGCATCCTTAGTTCATCATCTTCGGCTGTCAGTCTCGCGATAAATTCGCTGTCCGTACTGTTGCCCGGAACCACTGTTTCGGAATCAAGTAACTTGGCCCGAGTATCCATCGACAGGCCACCTTTGTAGCTGCCGTTGGTGTGGCACTTTGAACACTGCTTACGCAAGATCGGTAGCACGTCGTGCGCAAAATCCGTTGGCTGTTGTGAATCTTCGGCCAGCACGAAATTGGTAGCTGCCAGAGCCGACGCTGCCACATATGCGAACACAAACCGGAAAAGGTGCGAACGAAGCATGGAATCACTGGATGTCGAGTTCGAAGTTGACGCGACGCTATTTTAGTGCGTCCAGTGAGCCACCGAAACTTGCCACTGCGTGTACCCGCGATTCGCATCAATCGATCATAAGGACAAGTTTTGAAATACTGGCTGCAGATCAAAAACGCGTGTCTCAACCCGCTTTTGTCGCTGCGAAGCCTGTGGCTTCCCTTGTGTAGTCCGAATCTAAGTTGAATTCGCCTTGACCGTTCGTTGTGAATTCGATCACGATGCCTGATCCGGAAGTCGTCGATTTCAGTTTGTGTCTCACTGCGAGGATCAAGTCATGAAACGGTTGTTAGTTGGCGCGTTGTTGTTCGTTTTCGTGTTTCTTGTCGGTGGGGCTACCGGTTTTGCCTTTTTGAACTACTTGCAAGGCAACAGTGGATCAGAAGCAGTTGCGTTGACCGCCGTACCGATTCGTGACATTCCCAGTCCGCCGGCAAGTGGAGACTTACAGCCTACAGCTATGGGTTTCGCTGATGCGGAAGTTCGCGAGTTTGCAGCAGATGCTCCGCCGTTGCCCGAGACGGCGTCGGAACTTCCGTTTGTTAGATCAACGGCACCGAGCGAGTTCGCCTTTCAAGGAAATGTTCCGCTCGAGTCTAGCCAGCGCAACCAGACCGACGCCGGATATTCGCACGGTCGGGGCCGATTTCAAGATGCACGTCCAACGCCTGTTGCCCAATCGCGATTCGTTGCCAATCAATCTCAGTTTGCTCAAAGTTCAAGATCTGGAATCGACCAGATCGTCAACACTCAGCCACCATTTCAAGCTATTCCGGTTCCAGCAGATGCCAGCGCGTGGGACCCACGTAGCTCTCAGCAAGCA
>CAYQMZ010000191.1:0-11047 GCA_964418725.1 uncultured Pirellulaceae bacterium | reverse complement strand
GGTAAGCACAGCAGCCAATAAATAGCGGGTTGAGAACGCCACCAATTAGCCCCATGTCGTGGTACGTCGGCAACCAAGAGCACCCGACCGAAGTCGGGCCTGACTGAAAAGCGATACTAATTAGTCCGCAGTTATGAACCAGATTTTGGTGCGACAACATCACACCCTTCGGCGCTCCCGTTGATCCAGACGTGTACTGGAGCATCGCCAATTCGTTTTTGCCCAACTCGAAGCCGTCAACGGAATCAACATTTTGAATCGAATCAGTGGGAATCCAGTTCAGTTCGGCGAGCTTCGACCCTTCTTCAATAAAGGTCACGGTACGGTCAATCGCCGTGCCGATGCTCAGTGCCGCCGACGCGTCCGCATCATTGGCAATTCCGTCAATCCGCAACATGCTGCGGTTTCGCCGAGGCGGATACCCTGGAACCGCGGTAACGCCTGCATAGAGGCAACCGAAAAACGCTTCAATAAAATCTAGACACGGCGGATAGAGCAAAAGTGCCCTTTCGCCATGCAAACCACGGTTCAGTAGCTCTGTCCCGATCGCAACAGCACGTTCGTGCAGCTGTGAAAACGTCAGGCTTCGCGTCTGTTTTTCACCATCCTCGAGAAAAACGTAGGCGAGATCATCAGGCCGAACCGAGGCCCAGTACCCAAGTCGTTCCGCGATAGTCTGATTCTCGGGAAGAACGTAGGGATGAAGAAGTTGGCTGAGAGATTGGCCCGTGCTCACATCGACACCAGTTGGTCAAAACGAAGTTGTACTTAGGTAGGAGTGGTGGCGACGATCGATTGCATCAGACCGGGTTCGAAACCCGGGTCTCGCGTTCGCTTACTTTCCACGCAACTCAACTTTATGTAGGTATCGGCCAGATAGCACTGCAATCAGTGTGAAATGCTGTAACAGCCTAGCAGGTTGGTTTCTTACGATCAAACAGCTTCTTAATAGACAGGCATGCCGTACCTAGATGTTGAATCCGTTAAAACCCACCGCAGAACTGGCCTTTATCGGAGTCAGCTTGCTGAACGAGCCGCCGATCACTGGGCTTCGCGGCTAAAAGCGGAAGTGCATGGGAATCGAACCCACCGAACCTACGGTTCACGCAGGTCCCAACGGATTTGAAATCCGCGGCCACCACCAGGTAAGCAGGCACTTCCGAAGGATCGTCTCGTTGGTTTCGACATTCTAACAACTGAAGACATCAGCGTCAGGCTCGGCGGTAAGTCGGTGGTTTCAGGTTCTTTCCAAACGCGTGCTCGACGCGTTAAGTGGTAGCAACGCTAGTGCTGAGTCCGACGCGTATTAGTTCGTTCGGATGCTCCAGTTTCGTTGGTGATGGTGGCTCGGTAAGAATTGCGCGTTGTCGGTAAGAAATTCGCCTCGCACTAATCCAGCGGCAATGCTAAAAGCGTAATTCTGCCGTTTTTTCCAATTGGCATGGAAACTGCCTAATTGCGGCTCGTAAGTCAAAACCAAACAAAGACCCCATACACCCACGAATCCTGAGACCGTTTTGATGGACAAGAAGTCCTCGGGTCACAGGCAAAAGCTTGAAGGAGCAAGGAAGTGAAGACCTATCTGCGAACGATTTTGCCGGCAACGATCGTTTTGATTGCCAGTTCATCCGTTTGGGCACAGGTAAATGTCGCCCTGCTCGACATCGGATACATCTTCAAGAACCATCAAGGCTTCAAGCAACAGATGGACACGATGAAGGCGGACGTGGCCAAGTTCGAACAAGAACTGAAGGCCAAGCAGCAAGGAATCCAGCAACGCAGTCGCCAGCTTGGGACACTGAAAGCCGGATCGCAGCAGTACAAAGATCTCGAAGAGAAGACTACCAAAGACTTGGCTGACCTAAAGGTCACCATGCAACTGCGTCGCAAGAAGATTATGGAAGACGAAGCCAAGATCTACATGGAGACGTATCAACAGGTCATGTCGGCAGTGTCAGCATTTGCCAACTCGAACAACATCCATTTGGTACTTCGCTACGATCGGGAAGCGAATCCTTCGGATACCGCCAGTCCTCAGGACACACTGAAGATTATCAATCGCCCCGTGGTATTCCAAAGTCGACTCGATATCTCGGACTCGATTCTTCGGAATGTTGGCGGCGTAGCCCGCACGAATAATCCAGCGGCCCTGCAGAAGTAGCCCCGTCGCAGTTCCCAACTGCACCAACAGACTCTCGTTAGAGCCGTGTTTCCAAAATGGAGATACAGCTTTTTGTTTTGCGTGTGGTGGTTGAGTCTAAACCTCGAATCAACAGAATGAAGACTCGGTTGATTCCTCCGGCATGCGACGATGACTTCACGACTATTCTGGAAACTCTTCCTGACCTTCGCGTTCCTGAACTGCGTTGCCATTGCAGGCGTCGCCATCGTCGGCTGGCAGGATAGCCAGTTTCTCGGACGTCTCAGCTGGTTCCCTCTGCTCTTCTTGGCCGGCCTACTTCTTGCCTCGTGGCGAGTCGTTGATTCCATTATCCGCCCTGTGACCAGATTGAAACACGCGGCGACTCGCATGGCTGCCGGGGAATACGATGAGCCCATCCACGTCGGAACCCAGGACGAGCTGGGGCAACTGGCAGAAGCCTTCAACACCATGCGGCACGAGATGGCTGAACGCCTGACTCAGGTTCGCGACACGAATCAGCGGCTTTCCACCGTACTGGGAGGAATGACCGATGGAGTCATCGCGATTAACGAGTCGCAGGAGATTCAGTTCGCCAACGATGCCGCTGGCACCATGCTGGGATTTTCACCCGAAGAAGCACAAGGACGAATGCTGTTGGAATCGGTTCGCAGCCACAAGCTGCATGAATTGGTCGTGCGAATGCTGGCCTCCAAAGGGCATCACGAATTGGAAATGGAGTGGGGCGAAGACCAACCTCGCAGCCTTCTGGTAAGTGCCACTTCCTTGTCAGACGTGCCATCTGCCGGCCTAGTGATCATGATTCACAATCTCAGCGAAGTCCGCCGACTGGAAGCAATGCGTCGCGATTTCGTCGCCAATGTTTCGCACGAGTTGAAGACACCACTCAGTTCCATCAAAGCTTACGCCGAGACCCTCAGCAACGGCGGAATTAACGACGAAATTAACCGCGGCAGATTCGTGCAGCAGATCGAGGAACAAGCTGATCGACTGAACCAACTGATCAGTGACCTACTTAGCCTGGCCCGAATCGAACAGGGCAATCAGCTGCTGGAATTGCGACGAATCAAAATCGAAGACGTCGTCAGCCTTTGCGTTCGCGAGCAACAACGAGCTGCCAACAAGAAAAATATCACGCTGGTTACACGAGTTTGCGAAGAGGCAGCCTACGTCGAAGCCGATGAGGACAGCCTACGACAAATCTTCATCAACCTGGTCGACAACGCCATCAAATACACTCCGGAAAATGGCCAGGTAACCGTCAGCTGGAAATACGAATCGGGAAACACCAATGGCGATCCGGAAAAAAATACCCGGCACATTGCCGTCCGCGTGGAAGACACCGGTATCGGTATTCCCGAAGAGATGCAGGAACGCGTTTTCGAACGTTTCTTCCGAGTCGACAAAGCACGATCACGTGAACTGGGCGGCACGGGGCTTGGATTGGCAATCGTAAAGCACCTGGCGCAGAGCTTCGGCGGGGGCGTTGCCGTAACGACACGCCCCGAAGGCGGAAGCTGCTTTACCGTGCGTCTTCCCAGCCAGTGAAGTGTTCGCTACAGCGGCCGTGCTGAGACAACGCACTCGCCGTGTCCGCCCAAAAGGGCTATCGCAAGTGAAACCGCGTAGGCCAGTCAGAGTATGCAGATAAAAGCGGTAAGAATCTGAATTCTCGCAAGCCGCTGCTCACAATTCCTTCATTGATTATTCACACGCGACACTTACGATTGGAGGCAATTGGAAGGTTAAGGACTCGACACGTTATCGAGAGCTCAGAATCTTAAACCCGCCTTAGTAGGCGTCCCCATTCGTGAGTGTCACACCGCGAGCTGGCCGAACTAGCACAAATGCTGTTCGACCAGTCTTTACGAAGTGAAGAGATGGTGATGAAAGCTAGTCGAGCCTTGCTTGCGATGCGAGTCGATGTTGCCCAAGACGTGCTGGACGTAGTCTGTTTAGTCCAAGGCGAGATCCTCAGACACCAGCATTCCGTTAGAGAGAGTTCATACGCATGACGAAGCCACACATTCTGGTTGTCGAAGATGACAAGTCGCTGGCGGACGTACTGTCTTACAACCTCGAACAGCAAGGCTATCAGGTTTCAGTCGCTCGTGATGGACAAGACGGAATCCAACAAGCCGAAGTCAAAACACCAGACCTGATCCTTCTCGACATTATGCTCCCAGTACTTGATGGCCTGGATGTTTGCCGGCGGTTGCGAGCGAGTGCGATTACCCGCGATGTCCTGATCATCATGCTGACGGCTAAGTCTGAAGAGTTCGATCAAGTCGTTGGATTCTCGGTCGGAGCCGACGATTACGTTAGCAAGCCGTTCAGCGTTCGAGTTCTCATGGAACGCATCAAAGCACTTCTTCGACGTCGCGACGGAAAGAACGATGACCATGATGTGGTTGCCAGCCAGGGCGTGGTCGTGGACCGCCGCTCGCACCGCGCATCGATCGGCGACCGAACTTTGGATCTTACGCCAAGTGAATTCAACCTGCTGAACGTCCTGATTCGCCAACCGGGTCGAGCCTTTACCCGTGCAGAACTGATCGACGCCGCACTCGGAATGGACGCCATGGTGCTGGAGCGAACGGTTGACGTACACATTCGAGCGTTGAGGCAAAAGCTGGGAGCTCACTCATCAATCGTGGAAACAGTGCGAGGCGTCGGTTACCGCCTGAGGGATCCTCGCATGGCTGCGGATGGCGAAACGGTCGCAGCTGGCGAGGAAAATCCTCAGTAGCTCAGACTCAAGTGGTCTGGCAGCTTGGCTCTATGCAAAGCTATCCGGCAGAAATGGCCGCTCGTGCCGCAGATGTCAGCAATCTCGCACGCGATCACGCGATGAATTGCGATCGGAATTCAGACTCCGACAAGAACGCTCCCATCTGGACGAGTTGCACGCAGATCAGTTGCTCTGGCCAACCGAAAGCACCGAGCAACTGATTCAGCGTTTCCGTGTCGCACGCACCTTTCAACTCACAGTGCAATAAGTTTGCCCCATCATCCGTGAGCAAGCCATCAATCTGAATTCGGCTGCCATCTCTTTCGACAACCCAGACAAAGGATCCATCGGGCTCGAGAAACAATCGTGGCAATTGTTCGAGTGACTCACTCACTTGCTCGAAAGATTTCGAGAATTTGCCGGTCTTCGATTCATCGGCGTGCAAGACGACGTGAAACTCATTCATAGCGTTTTCCTTGGTGCTCGATCCATCCCGGCGTATGTTTTCCGCGTGGGTCATGATGCGTCCAATGGATAACGCCGCCCTTGTCGCTGTATTCAAATTCGCCTTGAACCGTCAGCACGTCTCCCTTTTTCGCCGGAACTCGCGGTGCCAAGTCAATGTTGTGGGCCAATAGAACCGTATGACTCGTACCAGGAATCTTCAGGATCATCTTCTGGTGCTTGTCGCCCACGGTATCGTCTCGTAACAAGGTCGCGACCTCCAGTTCGCAACGCACCATCACACCAGAACGACGCGACTCAAACGCACTCAGAATCGCATCGCCTCCGACGGCTACATCACCGTTAGAAACAGTTCGCGAACTGCTACTCGCAACGCTGGGCAGACTCCAGCCGAATTGACGACTTAAATACGGCTGGAGTACGGAATAGCCTGCAACAACCAGAACGAGTAACACCGCCCACTTCCTCGACTTCCCACGACTGTAAAGAAGTGGTCGTAACAGTCGAATTAACTGGTGCGTGTTCAAAGCGATCTCGCGACTAACGGGGAGGTATCCGTGACGGCAACGCGCGAGATTATCGCCGAACGCCACGGAATCCCCAATGCGAACCTACCGACCGGCTAAACACTCCACCGTCGAGAGCTGCGGCGACGGCAAGCGCAAACACTCGCAAAGACAACCACGATCGTATATGCCGAGGTTGGTTCCGGAACGCTGTGCGCAGCTAACGTCTGGCCAAAATTCCCCGACAGAATTAAGAAGTCGCTGAATTCCACTTCGCCATCGCAGTCGAAGTCACCGGAAGACCAATTGGTGGACTCTCCGAAACTGGCTGAGAGTATCAGAAAGTCGGCGAAATCAACCACTGAATCCAGATTGGCATCGCCGGCCTGGCCGCCCGCCAACACGAGCAATTCAGCAACGTCCACGCTATCCACAAGACCGTCGGCGTTTAAATCAAACTGCAGATCTTCGCCGCCGCTTGCAACTCCCGAGCACAAGAGATCCACATCCGCAACGTCCAGGATTTGGTCACCTGAGAAGTCCCCCAGAGTTCCGGTTAGCTCTCGCAACTCGATATTGTCGATCGCAAAGTAGCTGGGAGTATTCATTCCAAAATCGCCAACGTCGGATGATTCCAAGTTGAAATAGAGTCGATCCGCATCTGCGAGCGGTGCCAGATCCAACTGTCGCCATTCGTCAAGAATGAAATCGTCCTCGTTATTCTCGGAGCGAAAATCCGCCAGCATCAGATCCACGGAACTAGCCAGCGGAACGCCTTCCTGGCTGCCGTAAACAGAGAGGCGAAAAAAATCAGGATCACCGCCCGTTAGGCCGCCAAACGACTTCGCGAAAGTGTCACCTTTCTGCATCGAAATTCCCGCCCAGGTGGTGTTCGTAAATTCAGCGGACACAACGGCGTAGTCCTCTGGCAACAACACGTGCGGCAATTGCTCAAGCTGCGAAATTTCGCTTGGATCGAGCGAGTCTAAGTAGCCGAATGCCACGGCGAAGTTGCTCGAACCAGCGGCGCCAGACCCTGCAAAGGAACTGGAGTCGTTCACGACCGCGCCGAAATCACCAACCGTCGGGTCAAAGCCAGGCGTCATGGTGTCCGTGCGATTGGATACCAGGAATCCGCCGCTAAAACCCCATGGTTGCGTCTCGTTGTTGAACAGAGCACCACCGCTGCTCAAGAACCCAGGCGATACGATTTCCTCATCCTCGTCCAAGACGACACGCAGATCCGACTCATCGTCCAGCACGATGTCTTCAAAATCGATGGTCCGTGCGGTGGCCGATGGTCCGGTAAGAACGGATAGAAAAATGACGGCTCCAGCAAAAAGATTCATTACGCGCATACTATTCCTCTCAACAGCTGCGTAGCATGCCCTCAGAAGCCTGATCGCGCGCATCTACGCGGGCGAGTGTGGTTCATCCGAGGTGCATTGGTGAGTTTTCGATCGTTTCGTACCCTGGCAAAACAATCGCTACACGTGGTGGTAGGTCTTCTGACTTCTACCCAAGCCACCCGCCTTCTCGCCAACGATGTGTTGGCAATGGCAAAGAATGAGTGGCTAAATCGAAAACAAAATTCGAATTGGTAGTTACAGCGGCCGGGACCGTTACGGATTCGCACCGTATTCCCTGTTTGCTCGCGAACCGAAGGTTCCACGAGCCACCATCACGACAAGACGTGGATCCTATCCCCGCCATGATTTCTGTCAACCAAGCAAATGACTTATTCCAGTCACTGGGTGCGCCGTTGCACAGACCGCCCTTGCAACAGATGTGGGCGTCGAAGTCCAACGCCGTCGTGCGTAAGATGCACACTCGCAAGCGAACCGATGCACGAGCCCAGTAAAACAAGACATGCCAGAATCCACGAAGCGAATTGCAATTACCAGCGGTGACCCTGCGGGCGTCGGTCCCGAACTGTGCCTGCAATACCTAGAGCATCTGGCCGATTCGCCCACGAACGTTCAGCCAATCATCTTTGGAGACGCGTCGGCATTTCGTCGAGTCGCCCAGCAACTAAAACTTGGCCTACCCAAGATTCACCTAGAGTTGTCCGATGCGCTCGCGGAGACATCACCAGCCATCCTGGATTTCGCAAACCCACTCGCCTCACTGCAGCCAGGCGTCGTTTCCGCAGACACGGGACGAGCGGCGTACCAGTACATTGAAACAGCGATCAAAGCTGCAGTCGCAGACCAAGTCGACGCAATCGTAACTGCCCCGATTCATAAAGAGGCACTCCACATGGCGGGCGTGCCCTACCCTGGGCATACCGAGATACTCGCGGACCAAACTAACGCGCCACAACACTGCATGATGCTGACCAGCCAGGAGATAACCTGCAGCTTGGTCACAGCTCACGTCGGACTTGATGAGGTGTCGCCCCTTCTGAACACCGAATCAATCCTGCAGGCGATTGAGCTGAGCAACGACGCCATGCGACGGATGCGAGGACGGGATGTGCGACTCGTCGTCTGCGGCCTGAATCCTCACGCGGGCGAAGGTGGCCTTTTCGGCAACAAGGAAGAAGAACGAATCATTACCCCTGCGATTACCGCCGCCCAAGCGAAAGGCATCGACGTGGTTGGGCCGCTACCACCAGACACCGCATTCACTGCAATGAACCGAGCGACCACGGACTGTTACATCTGCATGTACCACGACCAGGGTTTAATTCCGTTGAAGGCCATTGCGTTCGACACAGCAGTCAACGTGACTCTTGGCCTGCCAATCGTCAGGACATCAGTCGATCATGGCACTGCGCTGGATATCGCATGGCAGGGAAAGGCACGCCTCACCAGCTTCATAGAGGCCGTGAACCTTGCTGTTCGCTTGGCAGAGAAATCTACCGACGACGCTTAACATCGGCATCGATCTTCGCGACGACTTCCCACTGAATCCAACGACCGACCTGAAGCCGCTGTTTCAAAGGCAAAGCACGCGGCGTCAAGGCACTGAATCAATTCTTAGGTCAGGTCAGCACGGTTGTGCAAATCCCACCAATAATCGTTGACTTGCAGGTCGCACGTGTTAATTTGGCAACTCTAGGCAATGCTGCCTATTGATTCACAACAATGACGCGACCCCTTCGAGGCATGTCTAATGACCCGAACACACACAATCCGACTCGTTTTAGGTGCTTTATGCATCTCTATTTCTGCAGCACAAGCAATGGCGGCCCTGCCAAACCAGCCTCTACTCGAACAAGATCCAGGCAACGAAAGTGGGGCGTATTCTGTGACCGACCAAGCTCTTGGCGGTAGCGATCCAGACGCAGCGATCGCTTACGACAACTTCACGTTAAGTGACGCGTACAATCTGTCGGGAATCAACTGGAGCGGTGTCTACGCGGAGCCTTTGGCAGACGCACGCTCAGTCAACGACTTCATCATCAGCATCTGGGGCGATTCTGGCGGAGCCCCTGACATCGGCAATGCACCGATCTACCAATGGTCCCTCGACGGCGGGTTTGCTGGAGGCAGCGGCACCGACGTAACCACCGTCCCTAACGGAGTCGTCAGTAACGCAACCGGGGCAACTCCAGGAGGCGGAGAAGGCTTTGATTACTCTGCAGCCATTGCTGGCACGCTGTCGGCAGGCGATTACTGGATCTCAATCCAAGCAGACCAGCGATTCGACAATGTGGCTCCGATCATTGACCCCGAGTGGCAGTGGCACTTGGGATCAGGTCCAGACGACGGCTTCTTCATCGAAGACTTGGCCGTCAATCAGGAACTAGTCCGCACAATCGACAAAGACCTGGCATTCACTCTAAACGGCACCATCGTGCCCGAGCCGTCGAGCCTTGGTTTGCTGGCGGTAGCATTCGCGGCAATCGGAATGGTTCGCCGACGACGCTAACAAAACTGAACATCGCTAGAAAGTTCAGAGACGCCCGCGGCAACGCGGGCGTTTTTTCGTTATGGTGAGATACAGGCGAATTTGCCCCGCATTCTGAGCTAAATGGAAGCAGCTCGAGAGGATTAGCGGTTTTATTCCGCCTGCAAAGGATCGAACGTTTAAACACTCCTCGGTATTTGCCGAGTTTCTGGTCAGAATTACGATTATTTGATTGACAGAAATCTTGAGGCGTTGATACCATAGGTCCTGTTGAGCAAGTAAATGATTGGCACCTACGCCGATGTTTGGAATTCAGTGGAAACCTGGAACTATGAAGATCGCAGCTACCGTTATCCTCTTTGTTGCAGCTCTGTTCGTCGCAGACAGCATGTACTCGGGTGTCTCGATCGGTGAGACAATCCAACAAGACTTCCTGAACCTCGAATCAGGCAAACCGACGGCCGTCAAAGCCGCAGACGAGGAAGAGACAGTCATCAAAGGCTGGATCGACACAATTCGTCGCGAGCGACGCCGACGACAGTCGCGCTTCTGCTAGAAGCACCGAAGATACAAAGTTATTGCTGAGGACGGGCTGTTTGGCCCGTCCTTTTGCATGCGCTCTTGGTTTCGTAAGCTGAACAAGGCGGTCAGCTGGAAGCAGTTGCCGCGCGTCAAGTCATCAGCAGCTGACACGAACCAGCGGAAAGCGAACCACAGTGGTTGACCACCTTCGAAAGACCTCGGAATCGATCATTCTTTCGCTGGTGGTTTTGTCGCCGTGGGCCTTTGGGTGCATACACCCTTTCTTTCGATACTGCCTCACAGCGGGCATCTGCCTGTTACTACTACTCTGGTCGCTCGAGTTGCTTATAGCGCCCAGACGAAACCTTATCAGTCGCTTTCAAATCCCGCTGTTGGCTCTGATCGCTGTTGTCTGTCTGCAGCTAGTTCCCAATCAAGGCCTCTCTACTGCTCTCTCCCCAACGGGAGCGGAATGGAAAGCAGATCTCTACCCTGACGAGATCGAAGTACTGAGCAACGGCGAGACAGCCACGCTTCCTGCCATGTCGGCCCGGGAGCGCCTAAGCCTCTATCCCGCTGAAACGATGCGCCGTCTGATTTGGTTGGTGCTGATGGTGCTTGTGTTCACTCGCGTCCAAGATCTTGCGACGACAGATACGCTGCGCAGACTCTGCTTCACTTGCTTGATCAACGGCAGCATCCTGGCTTACTTCTCGATCTTCCAACATCTAACGGAAGATGAAACTGGGAAAATCTTTTGGACGTTCCAATCAATGGGAACTGCCTTCGGACCATTCGTGAACCGCA
>CAYQMZ010000190.1:0-11126 GCA_964418725.1 uncultured Pirellulaceae bacterium | reverse complement strand
CTTAGGAACCAGTTAGCAAACCAACCCAATAGAAATTAGGACCTAATCGCATGAGCTACCATCAACCCATCTCCCGACGGAAGATGCTCCGAGGCACCGGAGCTGCATTATCTCTGCCGTTTTTGGAAGCAATGTCAGCTCCACTTCGAGCTGCACCAGTGAAGAATCCGAGTCCGGTTCGTCTCTGCTATTTGTACTTTCCTAACGGAGTGGCCGACGGAGCTTGGGAGCCGGAAAAGACAGGCAGGAACGGAGAGCTACTTAAACTGAATCGGTTCATGGAGCCGCTCGCCGAATTTAAGTCGGACATCACCATTCCGCGAAACGTGTGGACGCCACGCGGTAACGGTCACGGAGCAGGAACTGCCACCTGGCTAACCGGCCACGGATACGATGGCCGAGAAATCAATGCGGGCAGTGCTTCTGCTGACCAAATTGCGGCTCGCTTGGTAGGTGGCAAGACACTGTTGCCGTCATTGGAGTTGTCGACTCGCGGCGAAGGCTTCTTCTCAAACAGTCTCGTTCGCAACACGATCTCGTGGGCGGATCGCTCCACGCCGGTCCCACGAGAAACGGAACCTCGCGTCATTTTCGACAGAATGTTCCGAGTGGGTAACGGCGGACTTTCGGATCGATCCGTCCTGGACGCAATACTTGAAGATGCTCGATCACTACGCGGAAGAATTAGTACGGACGATCACCGAAAACTGGATGAGTACCTGGAATCGGTGCGTGCAGTTGAGCGTCGAATTCAGTTTGCTGATTCACAAGCCAAGCGGGCGGCGCGGAACCCTCGGCTAACAGGGAGTCTCGTTCGCCCGGCGGCGGGAATTCCAGATGACTATGGTGAATACATGCGACTGATGTTCGACATGATCACGTTAGCCTACTGGGCCGATGCAACGCGTGTTGCGACGTTCATGCTTGATCATGGCCAAAGCAACCGTTACTTCAATTTCGTCGAAGGAGTTCAGGGCACGTGGCACGCACTATCGCATTGGAGAGACGCTTCCGGCAATACAGAAGACGATGATGGAATAACGTCGTGGAGCTCGCCAAAGGCAAAGCGGGAACAATACAACTTGGTCACGAAATGGCATCACCAACAAGTTGCCTACTTCTTAGGAAGACTGAAATCCATTCGAGAACCGGATGGTCGTTCGCTCTTGGATAACTCAACGATTTTGTATGGTTCGAGTTTGGCTGACGGCCATGAGCACTCGGCCAAGAGTCTTCCTTTGATTGTTGCTGGAAGCGGTGGAGGGGCGATCCAAGCTGGACGAGAGATCAAGTTCCGCCGCGACACCAGCATGTCCAACTTGCATTTGTCGATGCTCAAGTCCGTGGACGAGCGAATCAATCGATTTGGCGAGAGCAGGACGCCGATGGAAGAACTGCATGGCTGAAGAGACGAGGCTTCCAATATGGCCGTCAGCGAACCCATGCAGACGTCCGGGTCTCGGTTCATCGGGCGAGAGGCGGGAAATTCTCTCTACGGGAACTCGATGAATTCCGCGGGTACGTGCTCGGTCAACCAGACGTTGTTTTCAGTGACGTAAAAAGTGTTTCCGTCGTTAGCCATTAGCCCGGAATGTATCCGCAGTACTACCGCTTCGCCGCGCCGAGCTCCTACTGTGGCCGCGACGGATTCGTCCTCGTGAAGATGGACGTGGTGTCGTTTCTGCTTCAGAAGTCCTTGCCTCTTTATGGATTCGACAAATCGCGTCGGAGTTCCATGGAATAGGACTTCCGGTGGGGCGCTTGGCGTGTAGCCAAGTTCGACTGCAACAGAATGGCCCTGACGTGCCCGAATCCACTCCCCGTCTTCGCTGAACTCAAATCGTTGTTTGTCGTTTTCAGCAACGACAAACTCCAATTCTGTGCGAGTCATTTGTCGGCCTGCATCACGCATGCCCTGCAGCAGATCAGCGACCGAGCACCAGCCGGATGCGTCCAGTTTCAAGTCAATTCGTGCGGGATGATGTCGAAGCACCAGACTCATGAATTTGCTGATCGACTTTTGTGCTTTCGCGTCCAACGGATCTTCTCTTAGGTAGTTTGGCCGATGCCTCGGTTGCCAGGAGGTCTCGACTACTGGACTGCGCGTTGCCAATAGATGGCAAAGGAACTAGCCCTGTCTTTTTGTGATCGCCATGTTGTCGCGATGGATCACTTCGGCATACGGGCAGTGCCCAAGCGCGTCGGCGATGTCACTAGTTTGCAGGCCTTTGATTCTGTCCACTTGATCGGACGAGTAGTTGATGAGACCTCGGCCGGCTTCAATACCGTGACTGTTGCAAAGTTTGACAACGTCGCCTTTATCGAAGCTGCCTTCCACGGCCCGAATGCCAATCGGAAGTAGACTACGGCCTTTTTCAGTAATGGCCTCAAAGGCTCCTTCGTCAAGCAACAGTTGCCCTTTGGCGTTTGCCGAAAAGCCAATCCATCGTTTGAGTGGGCTTACCGTTTTTCCCTCGGCCAAAAATGCGGTGCCCAACTGCTCACCAGAAAGTAACCGCGGAAGCACATTGGGTTCGCGCCCGCTGGCAATAATCATGTTTTCGCCAGCCTTCGTCGCCATTTTTGCAGCTTCGATCTTGCTGCGCATGCCTCCGCGCGACAGTGAGTTCGCCTTGTCGCTGATCAGTTGTTCGATCGAGTCCGTGATTCTATCGACCGTCGGAATGACTTTGCTGGTGGCTAGGTCTGGTCGACCGTCGTACAACCCAGCCACATCGGAAAGCAGGATTAACAGCGGAGCTCGAATTGCGTTGGTCACCAATGCGGCCAGTCGGTCGTTGTCGCCGAACGTCAACATTAGCTCATCCACAGCCACCGTATCGTTTTCGTTGACGATCGGCACGGCGTTCATTTCTAGTAACGCCAAAAGTGTATTCCGCACGTTCAGGTAGCGTCCGCGGTCACTCAGGTCTTCCGCCGTCAACAGCACCTGAGCCGCATGGGTGCCTAGTTTTTGAAATGTGGAATCGTAGGCTTCGATCAGGTTGGTCTGACCTACAGCTGCGACCGCCTGCAATTTCGAAAGTTCCGTTGGTCTTTGACTCAGTTCCAATTGGCTCATTCCGGCACCCACGGCACCACTACTTATGAGGACAACTTGTCGACCGGACTGTCGAAGTGACTGAATTTGCTGGGCAAGGCTCTTAATCTGCTCCAAATCGAGCGTACCGTTGGTGCGAGTCAGCACACGTGTGCCAACTTTTACAACAATCAGTTTCGCCGTGGCTGCGAGTTCTTGGCGAACAAGGTCTTGCATACGTGTTAAACCGCTCAGGATGTCAGCGCGAAAGTGTGAAGATTTCGTTGGTTGTTCACTTCGAGGCTCAATCTTAGAATGCGGGAGGCGAGAAGCGAAGGTCGGCTCGCTCGGGACGCAGTAAATCAAATAAAGCTGTGTGAACCCGATCCCTTCTGAATTTCATCTGGATCACGATGAGCGAAATTCACGACGAGTGCGGCATCGCAGCGGTGTACCACTTGCCCAGCGATACGGACAGTCCTCTTTGCCCCGCCGGTGCGGAACAAGTATCCCGGTTGCTGCCACGAATGTTGCTGGACATGCAAAATCGCGGTCAATTGGCGGCAGGAATCACCACGTATTCCGAAGTCCGTGCGAATAATCAACTAATTGATACGCATAAGGACATTGGTACCGTGGCGGAAGTTTTTCGCTTGTCCCACCCGGGCAAACGCGAGAGCTTGATGGCCGAGTACTCCGGTCGCGCTGGCATCGGACACGTTCGCTATGCCACCTGTGGAAAAGACGACCGCAGTTATGCTCAACCGTTCGAGCGACACCATCTTCAGAAGACAAAGTGGTTTAGCTTTGCGTTCAACGGACAACTGGCGAACTACGCGGAATTGCGCGACGAATTGTTGACCGGTGGCGATTATCACCTGACTCGTGAAAGCGACACGGAAGTCTTGATGCACGAGATCAGCCGCGAGATCTCAATGCGTGGGCAAGCCAATTTGCTGGACGTGATGCGGCAGACTTGTAAGCGACTCGATGGTGCTTACAGCTTAGTTCTGTTGAACGCCCGCGGAGACCTGTTAGTTGCTCGCGATCCGTTGGGTATCAAACCACTTAGCTATGCAAAAGAAGGCCCGTTGTTTGCCGCTGCCAGCGAAAGTGTCGCGCTGGACAACCTGGGCTTTCAACGAGAGAGCATCAAGACTCTGGCGCCGGGCGAAGCTATTCTGATCAGCGATGGCCAATTTCGGATCGAACGAATTGCAGAGAGCTCACGACAAGCACACTGCTTCTTCGAATGGGTGTACTTCGCCAATGTTGCCAGCCGATTGGACAGCCGTGCGGTTTACGCTGCACGAACCGCGCTTGGCAAAGCTCTTGCTGAGCAGGAACTGGCGGAGGGACTCATCGAGATTGACGAGAACACGATCGTCGTGCCAGTGCCAGATACTAGCAAAGCTGCAGCGGACTCGATGGCATTCGAGCTGCAAGTGCCCAGTCAGGAAGGCTTGATACGAAATCGTTATTCGGGACGAACGTTTATTGAGGGCAGCCAAACGCGTCGCCAAGCCGTTGAAGCAAAATACACACCATTGCGTGAAGTGCTCGAAGGCAAACGTGTGATCTTGGTGGAAGACTCCATCGTGCGTTCAACTACGATGGCAGTTTTGATGGAGCGAATTCGCGAAGTAGGTGGAGCGAAAGAAATCCACGTTCGTGTGGCGTGTCCACCAATCGTCGCTCCATGCTTTTACGGAATCGACATGTCGACTGTTGGCGAACTCTTCGCACCGAAGTTTATGCCCGATGGTGAGCTGACTATTGAGGCTCAGGATCGCATGTCAGAGAAGCTTGGTGCAGACTCACTTCGGTATCTGCCTGTTGATGCGATCAGTAAGGCGATTGGCAAGCGACCAGATCAATTATGCCAAGCTTGCATCACGGGCCAGTATCCGACACCGTTCGGTCAAAAGCTGTATCAACTAGCGGTTAATCCAAACGAGAATCAAGAGGGCGGTCGCACCTACGAAAGCGTCGTCGAAGAAGAACGAGTCTCCACGTAAGTGCGTCGTTTTCAGGTTCCCTCGATAATCCCCGTGTCCGGGAGCATCGGTTGCAAGGGGCACCCCTCACAGCGAGCCTTCGGTTTGCAATGATGTTTGCCGACCTGCACGATCAGGGCATGGAACTCATTGAAGTGCTGCGTGTCGGGGGAAAGCCGTGATTCAAAGAAGTCCTTCAGTTGGTCGTAGTTGGCTTCTTGGTCGATCCACCCGTGGCGCTTCATGATTCTCGCGGAGTAAGCATCCACGACAAAGGATGGTTTTTCTGCGGCGTAGAGGATAATCGCATCTGCGGTTTCGGGGCCAACGCCGTTTACGCTCAGGAGTTCTTCACGCAGCGCCGGAAGATCAAGCAAAAACATCGTCGCTAGATCGCCGTGTCTGTTCACGACGTGACTCAAAAGATTCTTCAGTCGCTTGGTCTTCAGGCGGTAGTAGCCCGCCGGACGAAGCAGGTCGGCCAAGCGTATCGAATCCACTTCGTGAAGCGCGTGTAGGTTCAGCAGTTTGGCTTCGCGTAGGTTTTGGATCGCCAGTTCTACGTTGGTCCAATTTGTATTTTGCGTCAGGATCGCTCCCACGACGATTTCGATGGGCGAGTCGCCAGGCCACCAATGTTGTGGGCCGTACGCATCGAACATTCGGTCGTACAGTTCGTCGAGCATTGTGTGCGTAAGGTGGGTAGCAGATGCCGATAAATGGTTTGGCGGACTGCCAGAGTTGCTGGCTCGTTCGGATCAACCAATGAATTCGGATTCTAACGATGGGACGACGCATCAAAAACAGGAGCGAAGGGCAGCAGCACAATAGCTACTGGGAACATTCAATCCAGTGGCTCACTTGCTTAGTCTTCATTGCACCCATTTTGTTCCTCTATGAAGTCGGTCAATTCTTGCTGGGCCCGGGCGCGATTCGAAATGGGGCGGACGTTTGGTTGCGAGGATTACTCGAGCATTTAGGTTTAGGGCAATTTGTTGTCTTGCCGCTGCTCTCTTGTGGTCTGCTATTCGGGTTGCATCATCTGTCCCGCCAAAGATGGTCATTTCGTGGCGATGTCATCAGCGGGATGGTCTGCGAGAGCTTCGCGTTCGGCGTGTTGATTCTTTTGGTTGCTCAGTTGTTCTGCAAGTTTGCGATCTCTACAGCGAACCCAGATGCGACGGCCTATGCTGCGGCCATTCAATTGTCGGCCGAGTCATCGCGTTTCGCTCGCATGCTGAGTTTTTTGGGTGCTGGGATTTACGAGGAACTGCTGTTCCGGCTGATTCTGTTGTCGGGATGCGTGGCGGTCTTTCGACGAATGGAGATCGATCGGAAGACGGCCATTGGATTTGCCGTGTTGTCAACAAGTTTGTTTTTCGCCGCGGCACATTACAAACTGTTCTGTACCGTTGGGCTTGAATTCACGTGGTACAGTTTTGCATTCCGACTATTGGCAGGAGCTTTGTTTTCGATTCTCTACCTGCGGCGCGGGTTGGGAATAGTTGTCGGAACACATGCCGTTTACGACATTTTGGTTGCCACATTTACAAGTGGATGACAACCTAGAAACCAGCGAGAGTTTCTGATTTTGGTTGGGTGCTAGGTTCGTGAATGTCAAGGGCCAAATGACTGTTTACGCACGACTTCGAAACGTTTCGGAATCTCCCTTTGTCGCGGTTTCCGCCAAGCGTATAATCGGGGATAACACGGTGAGCGTCGCAGTATGCGTTCGCCAAACTAAGCGAGAGACAATGAAGTTCACCGCTGTTTTCAGCGGTGTCTTTTTTTAGATAAGCCTTTTCCAAGAGATTGTCGTGCCAGCAGTTCGTCCCAAAGTTGCCGAGTTAGCGTTTCGCGTCTACGGGCGGGCTCTGCACCCGGAACTATTTGAAGTTCTGCAATCACGGTGCGTTGAGCGAAACGGCTACCAGGCAAAGGTTGATATCACGAGTGCGGGGCACGTCGTAACATGGCGTTACGAGGGGCAAACGATTACGGAAGTGGCGGCAGCAGCCAACCATCCACTACCCGAGCAACGTCGTTTGCTGTCGCACCGCTTGCATGGTTCGCAAACCGATTCCGTCAGTTGCCGTGGTGGAACTCACTACCACGTGAACTTTCAGCTCGAGCCAGCCGATCCTGAAGTCTTCTGGTCGTTCCAAAAACAATTGGTGGCCAACGACGAACGCAAAGGCATGCTTCATACGTTCGATGCCAGCGGACGCGTTCCCATGGGTGCCATCAGCTACATTCATCTCGAGACACGTAGCAAATCGTTGCTGATTCAGGCGTTTCATACGTTTCCCGATGACTGTGCGATCGTTAAAAGCCAGTCTCGCTTCGAACTGCCGTAGCCAGCAGCTCACGTTCGTCGTTTGCGTTGTGCCGTGGTCGACCCTCGAACAAGCAGTCCGATAGATTCGTGAACGATCCGCCGGCAAATTCTTCCAGCACTTCGAACGACAACGGTCTCTCGATCATCGCTGAAGATCAAGACGTATTGGTTGTTTGCAAACCTGCCGGCCTTGGTACACAGGCTCCCATCAAATTCGATAGCCTCGAATCGCGAGTGCGCTCGTATTTGGCGGAGACCTGTGATTCGAAAACCAAGGCTTACCTAGGGATTCCGCACCGACTTGATCGATGTGTCTCGGGCGTCGTTGTGTTCGCGAAGCGTCGCAAGGCTGCACAACGTCTCTCTCAGCAATTTGAATTGCGAACCGTTGAAAAGAAATATCTCGCGATTGTCGCGGGCAAGCTGACGGAAGACTCGGGCGAATGGCGAGACTATTTGCGCAAGATTCCAGACGAGCCGCGGGGCGAAGTCGTGAACGACTCAGAGCGAAGTGAATACCCCGATGCGAAGTTGGCGATTCTTCGATACGAAGTCCAGAAAACTACTGAGCAGCATTCTGAGTTGAATATCGAATTGGAAACCGGACGCATGCACCAAATTCGACTGCAGGCGGCCAAGCGTGACCTCCCAGTTTGGGGCGATGTCCTTTATGGAAGTGAAGTCGAGTTTGGAAATCCGCCTGCACACGAACGGGACCGCCAAATCGCACTTCATGCCGTTCAATTGACATTCGATCATCCGCGAAGTCGTGATCGAGTCACCTTTGTTGCACCGCTACCTAGTCACTGGCCGGTAGATGGCCAGACGGACAACAAAGAATAGGGCTCTGCCAAGCGTGGCGTTAAGTTCGCTGGAATCGCTTGTCGAGTTCTTTCTGCGTGAAGATCAACGTCGTTGGCCGTCCGTGAGGACAATGGTGCGAGTCTTGCACCAGATGACGTAGTTCGATCAGCGACTCGATTTCTTCCGGTTGCAATCGGTCACCTGCTTTGATGGCAGCCTTGCAAGAAATCATGTGCAGAATCTCGTCCAGCAGGTCACGAGGGTCAGGTGCTTTTCCACCGCTGGCAAGTTGCTCTGCCAGTTGGCGGACCATCTCGGCAGGATTGAAGTTGGCGAGCATTGCTGGGTAACTGCTCACAAGGATCGTATCACCACCGAAATCGGAAATTTCAATTCCAAGATCCGATAGCAACTCTTGCGATTGCAAAACGGTGGCGGCTTCCGTCGGCGAAAGCTGCACAGGCTCGGGAACCAAAAGACGCTGTTTCTCCACTTCCTTCTGCAGCACCTTTTCTCGAAGTTGTTCGTAAATCACTCGCTCGTGTAACGCGTGCTGATCAATAACTACGATGCCGTCCTCATTTGCGGTGACCAGATACCGGTTGTGAACTTGCATTGCGCTGGAACTTCCGACTGCTGCGGATTCCGTTTGCGGTTGTTCGGCCAGCTGTTGTCCCGCCGCTGCATTGGACTGAAGACTCCCAATCGGATTGGAAGTGGGGGCGTCCTGCGGTGATAGTGGCAGCGATTGTTGTATCTCCTGTTGAGGACTTTGTAGTGCGAATTCCGAGCCCGAGGAATTCGACCGATCCGTCTCGCCCCTTGCCCAGCTAAGTATCTCATCACGTCGCGACCCACCATTGTCGGGAAACGGTTTGAACTCACTTAGAGTTCCGGAGCCAATGTGTTGCCCCGAACCGTTCGTATGACCGGCGTCGATACGAGTCTTGTCACCGTTGCTGGCCGTCTCCGCGTTGTTGGACTCTGCTTGTGGTCGAAATGTTGCCGTCAGGTCGGTGGTCAGAAATCGATTTCTCAACATCCCCAGAAGTTGTTTGTACAATCTCCCGCTGTCTTGGAAACGTACTTCCAACTTTGTTGGGTGCACGTTGACGTCTACGGTTTCCGGTGCGATATCGATATTCAAGAACGCGATCGGATATCGTCCGGTAAGCAGTATGCCGCGGTATGCTTCCGACAACGCATGTTGCAAAGCTCGGTCGCGAATGTGCCGCCCGTTCAAGAACAGGTACTGCATCTTGTTAGTACTACGGCTGTGTTTGGGATTGGCGACATAGCCGTGGATGTGTCCGTAGTCGTCGCGACTTTCCACAAAGATCAGATCTTGTGCCAAGTCTCCTCCAAAGCAACTTGCAATCCGATCGCGTGGGTCTTCCACCGGAGGCAGTTCCAGCGTATTCCGTTTTCCATTGTTGAGCACAAATCGAACTTGCGGATGAGCCAAAGCGATACGTGTAATCGCCTCCGACGCGTGGCTCATTTCGGTCTGCGCGGTCCGCATGAATTTGCGACGCACGGGAGTGTTGAAGAACAGTCTGCGAACCTCGATCGTTGTGCCGACGCTGCATCCGCATGGCTCAACGGGTCCCACGTTGCCGCCGATGATTTCCAGTTCATGGCCGGCATCGTTTTCTGGAGTCCGACTGCGAATTCGGAATTCGCTCACTTCGGATATCGACGCCAATGCTTCGCCACGGAAGCCCATGGTGCCGACGCTGAATAGGTCGTCCGCGTCTCGGATTTTACTCGTCGCGTGACTGGTTACCGCCAGCAGCATTTCGTCCGCGGGAATCCCGTGTCCGTTGTCGACGACCCGAATCAGTTCGGCACCGCCTTGGTGCACCGCGATATCGATTTGGGTTGCACCCGCATCGATAGCATTTTCCACCAGTTCCTTGACTACGCTGGCTGGCCGTTCAATGACTTCTCCGGCAGCGATTTTGTTGATGACTGCCGCAGAAAGCTGTTGAATTTTCTTTCGAGTTGACACGACGCTGATCCCGTCCCTGGAGTAACTTCGCCCACATTATCGTACGAGAAAGCATTGAGCGGAACCGGCACCCCCAAAACAACCAAACACGATCAGCGGCGATCCGAATTCGAGCGTTTCGATGGCGATCGGCGTGTTTTGTTCCAGCAATCGGTTGTTCGGCCGTGTCGTGTGGATCGAACTGCAATATGATGTCGCATGTGCGGAAGCCCGTGCAACCGGTCGTTGCTTTCAAGATTCAAATGGGGAAATCAAATGTCTACCGTCTTGCAAAATGTTCCAGCGGAACTGACTTCTTTTCTCGATGCACCGAAAAAACTGTTGATCAACGGGCAATGGGTGGATGCCTCGGACGGTCAGACTTTTGACGTAATCAATCCAGCGACGGCGGGAGTCGTCGGCCAGGTGGCTCATGGAAAGGCTGCGGATATTCAAGCGGCGGTTAAGGCGGCGAGGACAGCATTCGATTCAGGCCCGTGGACCAAAATGTCGCCTTCCGATCGTGGCAAGATGATTTGGAAGATCGGTGACCTGATCGAAAAGCACAACGATGAATTGGCTCGGTTAGAGACGATCGATAACGGTAAGCCATTCGGAGTCGCACAGGTAGCTGACGGCCCGTTGGCGGCCGACATGTTCCGCTACATGGCGGGCTGGGTGACGAAGATCGAGGGCAACACGATTCCAATTTCGGTGCCGTACGCGCCTAACGCGAATTTCCATGCATTCACACTGCGTGAACCAGTCGGTGTCGTTGGTCAAATCATTCCTTGGAATTTCCCGTTGCTGATGGCAGCGTGGAAACTAGCTCCCGTCCTGGCTTGTGGTTGCACTGTCGTACTGAAGCCGGCTGAACAAACTCCGCTGTCCGCGATCCGCTTGGGGGAACTGATTCAGGAAGCTGGCATTCCTGAGGGCGTTGTCAATATCGTCACT
>CAYQMZ010000189.1:3488-11132 GCA_964418725.1 uncultured Pirellulaceae bacterium | reverse complement strand
GACAAAACAAGAGTTGGACCGTACAAAGGCCGGTAGGAACCGGGCCCTACTTTTTAACGAACTAGCGACTCTAGGCAGTAATCGAAATTCAAAGCAGCAATCGCAAATGAGTTTTCCATCGACACAGGTCGGATCGTCACAACGCCGGATCAGGATGCGTCTGCGCGGTGACTTGCGAATATCGACGACTGTGTTTCAGGGTGAAACCACGTGGATCGTCAAGGACCCCGTCTCGTTGAAGTACTTCCAACTTCGGGAGGTCGAGCACGACGTACTGCGTCTGCTAGACGGCGTGAACAGCTACGACGACATCAAACGTCACCTAGCAAAGAAATATCCGAATCGAAAAACAGATATCAAGCAACTGCAGCAATTGGTTCAGTCGTTCCATACCAATGGCTTGTTACTGTCGGACGCTGAAGGCCAAGCGCTGCCACTAAACCGGCGCAGAAAAAAGGAAAGAAACAACAAGGCGATGCAGTTGATGAGCAGCATCGTTTCGATCCGCTTTCCGGGCTTTGATCCCGATCCGATTTTGAATTGGCTATATCCCAAAGTGCGTTGGCTGTTCTCGAAGGCCGCCACGTTGTTGTTTCTGTGCGTCATCGTCGCTGCGTTGCTGTTAGTTGGCTCGAATTTCGAAGCTTTTCAAAGCAAGCTTCCTGAGTTCCAGCAGTTTTTTGGCATCAAGAACTTGGTCTACATGGGCCTTATTCTGATTCTGACCAAGACGATTCACGAATTTGGTCACGGTCTGGTCTGCAAGCACTTCCGAGGCGAGTGTCATGAGATGGGCTTTATGCTGATGGTGCTCACGCCCGCCATGTATTGCGACACATCCGATTCGTGGGTCCTACCGAATAAGTGGCACCGCATCGCGATTGGTGCTGCAGGGATGTGGGTCGAGGTAGTGATGGCTTCCTTCGCCACATTCGTTTGGTGGTATACGCATCCAGGTTGGCTACACTACCTTGCCTTGAACATCATGTTCCTCAGCAGCGTCGCGACGATTGTCTTCAACATCAATCCGTTGTTACGCTACGACGGATACTACATGCTGTCCGACTATCTGGAGATTCCCAACCTATCGCAAAAATCGAACCTTACGTTAATCGATCGCTTGCGAGTTTGGTGCTTGGGTATGGAGCCAGTGTCTGCGAGCCGTCTGCCGCAACAGCAGCAAACAGCCTTTTCGATCTACGCGATAAGCGCGTTCGTTTACCGTTGGTTCGTGATGGGCATGATCTTTTGGTTCATCACCCGCGTGTTCGAGCCGTACGGTTTACAGGTGATTGGCTACTTGGCTGTCGCCATCGCCCTAACCGGCAGTGTTTTGGTGCCGTGTTATAAGGCCATTCAGTTCTTTCTTTACCCCGGGAGACTTCGCGAAGTGAAAAAAGAGCGAATGTACGTGACGACTGCAGTTCTCGCAGTCTTCGTTGCCGGCTTCTTTCTTGTCCCGTTTCCACATCACGTCCGTGCACCGTTCGTTGTACAACCTGCGGACGCTGATAGTATCTTCGTGAACTGGCCAGGAACGCTGGGTGAAGTGAGCGTCGGGCACGGTGAATCCGTGAAAGCCGGACAAGTGATTGCTCGGTTGCGTGACCCTGATCTCGAGATCGAACATGAAAAGCTTCGTAGCGAACTTTCTCGAAGTGTCGCGTTGTTGAATGCGTACCGTTTGCAGGACGATTCGCCGTTGGAGATGGCTCGCCTAGCCGGAGAAACGCGTGCCAAGATCGTTCGGATCAAAAAACAGTTGGCAGAACGAGAACAACAACTGGCGCAACTTGAACTGACGGCCGACCGCGCGGGAACCGTAATTCCTCCTCCCAATATTCCGCCACAGAATCCCCACGCTTCCGGCGACAAATTCACATTGACCAGTTGGCATGGCGCTCCGCTCGAGCCACGCAACTTGTCCGCCAAATTGGAGCGAGAAACATTGCTCTGCTATGTCGGAAACCCCAATCGAATGCGGGCAATACTTTGCGTCCCTCAGTCAGACATCAAGCTGCTTGCCACCGACCAATCAGCCGAAGTCACGTTTAACTCATTTCGCGGGGAAACATGCACGGGCAGTGTCGCCAACGTAGCCAATCGGCCAGTTCAGATGTTGCCTCGTGAATTGTCGGCGACCAACGGTGGACTTGTGGCCGCCAAACCGAGCTCCAATGTCAGCGGCGAAACACCAATGTTGACTCACTTTGAAGTGACGGTCGAATTCGAAAATGATGACCTAAGACTGGTCCCCGGCATGACCGGGCAGGCAAGCGTAAAGGTTGGATCCGCATCGTTTGCGACGCGCACCTACCGTGCTCTGTCCAACGTATTCAAATTCAATTGAGCCAATTCCCGTAACAACACAACATTAAGACTTGGCACGGATTTCGCCTGCAGAGGTCGGACAAGACGCCAACACGACGCCTAACTTTACTCGTCAGATTGCGAAGATCTATGAATCTCACACGACTTACGCCACTTGTAATCTCTGTCATGATTGCCAGCGCATCTTCGATACTTGCCGAGACCATCGTCATCCAAGATGCACAGCTGCGGCTTGTTGATGACGTACTTGTTTCCGCTCAAGACGCCGGCATCGTAAAACAGGTACCCATCGAACCTAACGATAACGTCAAGCAAGACGACCTGCTGACTGAGCTCGACAACGACATTCAGATGACGCAGGTCAGAGCTGCTCAAAAGCAACTTGCCATTGCTCGTGAAGAGAGCACCAATGACATCAATCTGCGATATGCGAAGAAAACCGCCGAAGTCGCGCAGAAAGAACTAGAACGTGCTCGCGCCGCTGCCTCAAAGTACGCTCGCGCCGTTAGCGTTACCGAATTAGAACAGCTAGAACTGCAAATGCAACAGTCTGTGCTGTCGGGCGAACAAGCCAGCCATGAAATGACGGTGAACAACCTCAACACGGAGCTCAAGACTTCGGAACTTGATCTGGCTCAAATCAAACTGAAGCAACGACAAATCCAATGCCCAATGGATGGTCAAGTGGCCGAGGTGCTTGTGCAGAAAGGACAGTGGGTCGAACTCGGAGCCCCCGTTGTTCGCGTCGTGAGCCTGGACAAACTGCGTGTCGTTGCATTGGTCCCGGAAACACATTTGTTTTCGGTGCGTCACGGTCAGACGGCGAGATTGAACATCATCATGGGAGCCACCGTGGATGAAAATGGCGACGCGAAAGAGTCGGTGATTTCAGCAGAGGGCAAAGTCAGTTTCGTCAGCCCCGAAGTGAATCCCGTCAACCGCGAGTTCTTAGTTTGGGTCGACATTGACAACCGAAACCGAAAGTTGCGACCTGGTTTGGTTGGAACACTGAGTATCGACAGCGGATCGAAGTCAGCCGAACCGCTGCTAACGAACAACTAACAAACCAGCAACTAATCAACGGGACGATCCGATTGGTCCCGTTGGCCGATCACTCGCGGATGAAGACTTTCGTCGCGTCAAACAAGAGTGCTCCGTCGTCCGCCAACATGCCTTGGCCTTGAGCGACGACAACTTGTTTTTCTTTCAGGCCAAGCAACTTTCGAGCATCAGTTTTGATGATGGCTCCTGATTCATCTACCACGCGAACCAGCGTCATCGATTCCAATTCTTTCGCTTGGCAAAACTTGCAGTCCGCGTGATCATCGTGGTCGTGCGATTCCAAATTGATGCTGGTCAGCAGAAAAGTTGCTTCGCTTGTATCCCACGGATCCTTGTCGTTGTTGCGAATACGACCGACGATCGTCGATTCCCCGAAGCCGCCCAGTCCAGACACCATGCTGTTCTTGAAGTCTGCAACGTCCTGGGCTCCGGCGGGCTCCTCGGACATGAGAATGGCTTTGCCTACCTCGGAAGGACCACCGGCTTGACTACAGCCCACGATCGCTAAACCGCCAAGCAGCAGTACGAGGAAAGCCATGCGTCTAATTTGCATTTGAAACACCTTTGCGGGCGGTTAGTTTGCTAATTCGCCGCGAAAATTGAACTTTGCAGCTGTTTTATTCAGATTTTTGCACTTCACGACACTGTAAATCTGACATTCGACTACCGCAATACGAGCTGGATATGGCGGCGGTTCGGATCTGAGCTAACTTATCACTGCAGACTATTCCAAAGCATCGGCCAACATTCACCGAGAATTGTGCCTCGATCAGGATTTCCCAGGCCTTCCGTTCATCATCCGTGCGGCCTATTCGTACGGACCACCTTGAGATGCCCCGACGTTCTCGAATCAATTGGCCGTTGAACCTCGGAATTTCCGCGTTCTTCGTTGTGCTGGGAGCCTACATCGCTTGGCCCATGATCCTCTACGTAATGGGATGGGGACCTTGGGAGCCAGGTGTAGAAACTGCTCCATTCGGTCTTCCCCCAGATCCGGGGGCACAATCGCGAGAGCGAGCCATCACGGCTATGGCCATTGGCTGGTTCTTTGCTTTGGGCGCATCCATTGGCAGCTTCTTAAATGTTGTGGCGTACCGCATGCCGATGGGGCTGACGTTTGTGTCGAAGCCTTCTCGCTGCCCCTTCTGCGAAACTCCCATCGAATTCAAACACAACGTGCCGATTCTAGGTTGGCTTGTAATACGAGGTCGGTGCAACGCGTGTCGCCTACCAATTTCGCCACGATACATATTTGTGGAAATCGCGGTGGGTGCGATCTTTCTGTCGCTCTTCCTCAGTGAATTGGCATCTGGCGGTCGCAACTTGCCGTTCCGTACCCCCAATCCTTGGAATGGGCTGATGTGGAATCTGTTCACACCAGCCCTGGATTTGATCGGCCTCTATTGTTACCAAGCGTTCTTCCTATCGACTCTGGCGACGATTGCCTTGATTCGCTTCGACCGGTTCAAGATACCGCCACGATTGGCGTTCTTCACTCTGGCGATGGGAGTTTCGCTGCGATGGGTTTGGCCAGACCTCTGTGTCGTTCCGTCGCCAGACTGGCTAAGCTCGTCACCGTACATCGTGCAGCTCAACGGGAGACTACCGGCCTATCTTTCAGTTGAGAGATCCCTCTATCCCTTGTTCGACCTGCTAGTTGGGTTCTGCGCCGGCATCCTGGCACAGACCGCCATCAATCGCTCGCACCGCATTCCTCGTCCAAATTCGCAAGGCATCACGCTCGCACTAAGCCTGACAGCCGTCTACTGCGGATCACTGGCCATCGGCTGGGTCTTCTTCCTGACTGCATTACTCCAACTGCTTTCAAGCATCATTGGACGTGCCAACGGTCGCAGCACCTATTCGCTGTGGACCATGATGAGTCTGGTCGGAGCTTGGCTAACGCTGTGCTTCTGGCGACCGTTATCGCTGGTCGAAGCGGGACAATTCGCCTCACCGTGGACATTTACCTGGGTGCTATTCGCAATCGGCTTGGGAACAGCATGCGTTGCAGAGTGGATTCAGTGGCATTCAGATCTTCCGACAGATCACACCTCGGATGCGGCGGCCCCCAATGCACCAAGCGACTTGCACCCCACATAGCCGTTAGCTTAGCGGCAACTAATTCGCCAGGCTCTCGTTCCAACGTTGGTAAGACGATCGCATCGCTTGCACAACAGACTCTTGTTGCCCAGCAATATCTTTGGATTCGCTCTGGTCATTGGCCAAGTCGAACAACTGCCAGGCCTGTTTGGGCTGAGCACGATAGAGCTTGTAGCGGTCCCCGACCACCGTCGCCTGTTTACCAAACTGGAAGTGAATCAACTTTCCACGCGTCGATCGGTCGCCGGAAACGATGGGCATCAGATCGATACCGTCCAGCAGTTGCTCGCGATAGCTCTCGCCAACCACACTGAGAACCGTTGGGTAGTAGTCCCCGGTGTGGCAAGGAGCTGCGACTGTCGTTGGAGATTTGATTTTGCTGGGCCATGTGAGCAGGCCTGGCACTCGAATTCCACCCTCGTGCAAACTCCGCTTACGAGCTCGCAAATTGCCGGCGGTGCCAGGCGTGTTGTTTTCTGGTCCATTGTCGCTGGAAAACCAAACCATGGTGTTGTCGGCGACGCCCAGCGTTTTCAGCTCGTCGCGTAGTCGCCCCATCTGCTCGTCCAACGCAGTAATGCAGCCGTAGTACATTTGCTGCTTCCAATCTAGATCCTTGTAAAGTGCGGCATGCTTGGGCCCGGCCACCACGGGCAGATGCGGAGCGTGAAACCAAATGACCATGAAGAATGGACGCTCGCTCTTGGCGGACTTCTGCAGAAATGGAATGGCCCGATCCATAATGATCCGGGAATCGTCCCCTTCTAAGTTATCCGTGATGAGTGTTCCCGATTCGTCGAAGTAGTGCGTGCCGTACTCCTCGGACTCTTCGCTTGCTGCAACTGGTTTCCACCCATAACGCGAAGCCTTTCCTTTCGGTTTCTTCATCGGGTCATACGTGGGTACCTTCGCCTCGGTTGAGAAGCAAACGTCGAAACCGTTCATCCACGGAGGTGAAAAGTGAGCCGCGTCACCAGGCTTCCCGCGGTTCGAGTCACGCATCGTCGTGGTGAGCGTGCCGAGATGCCACTTGCCGAAGTGCCCGGTCGCATAGCCAAGCCCCTTTAAGCGTTCGGCAAGGGTTAGTTCAGACGCCTCCAGCTTTCCAGCGTTCGCAGTTGGAATCCCCAGGCGCAGATTGTGACGCCCAGTCAGGCAGTTGCCTCGGGTTGGCGAACAGACCGGAGCCCCTGCATACCAGCGATTAAAGGTGACTCCCTCGCGAGCCATCTGATCCAGGTTGGGCGTCTTCACGATCTTGTTGCCGTTGTACCCAGTGTCGCCCCAGCCCAAGTCATCCGCCATGCAGAGGATTACGTTCGGGCGCTCGCCACCATGGACGCTAGAAGCGAAACAGAACAGAGCGAACAATAGACTGAGCGCTAGGCATCGTGAACGAAACGTGGGGTAAATCTGGAGACACTTCATGTTTACAGTTCCTAACACCAACGGCGGTGATGGTTGATGAGGGGCTCGCTAGTCACCGAGTCGAGCCACGAAATGCCTCCAATGACGGCAGCAGCGCAAGATTTCGCGTACCAACCATTTACTAATCTGCCCCGTTGTTTTACGTTCACGGATGAAGGCGGAATGCGAATTCTAAATCGAAGCCAGATGGAGACGCCAGTGAAGCGAGCTCAAGAGCGTACTAAAAAAATCACTTAGTTTTGTGATTGCTCGGCTCAAATTCATTCGGCTGTCATCCTCTTCCAACGCGTTTGCGTTGCTCAGCAGGTTCACGAGTGCAGCCACAAGCGGATGACTCCGCGGCCCGAACCGGGTTGAGCAATTGATTCGTAAACGTAAAGCCAAGCAGGACGGCGTCTCATGAAGAAAACATTCCACGACTTCAACACCATGAAAAAAATCAACACATTCGCAGCCATTGCACTTCTGTTCTCCAGCACCGCCGCGTTCGCTCAGATCCAAGCGACAGGTATCACGACAACTGCCATTCACCGTCCAGACGGACAAGGCGTCGTTCTGAACTCCGCTGACTACTACGGTTCAGGCAATGACGACGACTTCTCTGAGTTCGGTATCACGACCTTCAACATCTCTGATCCGACGGTTACCTCCGTCGACAGCGCGACGTTGATACTCACATACAACGACAGAAACTTTAGTCATGGCTCTGAGGTCGAGATA
>CAYQMZ010000189.1:0-3478 GCA_964418725.1 uncultured Pirellulaceae bacterium | reverse complement strand
TCGAGTTCTTCTTCTCGCCAGAGTCTGCCGCTGATTTGGGTGGTGACTTTGCGAACTTGTCCTATGACGGAGACATCGCAAACGGCATCAACGCTTCGCAGTTCGGCGTTGCTCCCATTTCGCTCGGGACTCGACTGTTCGAGCCAACATTGGAAGGCGGAACTGAGATCGCTTACTTCCTAGATCTATCTGCGGCCGGCAGTAGCCTGCTTACTTCGATCCAAGATGGAACCGATTTCCAGATCATCATTTCCGCGACCGACGCCGAGTCAGACGTTACGTTTTCGGGAGTTGGAAACACATTCGATCCCGGCGATCCTCAGCTGAACCTGAACGTTTCCGTGATTCCTGAGCCTGCGTCTGCAGGACTCCTTGGAATGGGTTTGCTGGCTGTTGCCGGACTGCGTCGCCGACGCTAGAAATCGACTGCAAAATCAGCGGGCCTCGAACGGTCCACTGCAAGAAACGAAAGGCCGCTCAATCGAGCGGCCTTTTTGCGTGCTTAATGGCGAACAATAGCTAAATCGGAAGCAAGGCGAAGATGACGGCAATAATCCCAAGAAGCCCGATCACGATCCACCAAACAGGACGCCCCTGCCACACGTAAGCCGACGACGAGTGAACAATGTAGTTGCCACACGCAGGACACTGCTCAGCGTCCTCGTACACGTCGGTACCGCATTCAGGACAGGCGACGGTATAGGACTCTACATCGTCGTCGTCCCAATTGTCCTCGTCCCAGTCTTCCTCTGGCCAATCGTCGTCCCAACTCTCTTTGATTTCCATGCTGAAATCATAAACTCCATGCCGGCTACAGAATACCGAAGGCGACTTCCGACTCACTCTTTTTTGTCGTGTCCCTTTCTGGCTTGCTCCTGCTGTCGCTTGATGTGCTTCTGGTGTTCGACGGCCACCGCCCACATGTAGTCGCCCCGCTTGAACTGTTTGACCGCCACCTTGATGTGCTGATTGGCTTTGTCCAGATCTCCCTCGGAGTCATAGTAGAGAGCCAAATACAGGTGAGCATCGAAGTTCTGGTGCCGAGCTTGTGGCCCAGTGGATCGTTCCGCCTCCAGTTCCGCGAGCACACGTTCGGGCGTCGACTCGCCACGGAATAGACGATAGATCTCCATCATGGGGATTCGGGTGTCGTTCCTGATAGGAAGGATGGCTTTCTGAGCTTTCTCCTTTCCATCCACCTTCACCTGACACAGATAACGCCAGACTGCGTTCTCGACATCGTTGTCGTGGTAAGACTGGTAATCCACGAACTGTTGTGCGCCTGCCTTGTACTCCTTGGCGTAATAACACGTGATGCCGCGTTCCCATTGCGACTTCGCGCGAGCGGGCACCAATTCGACATAACGATCGAATGCGCGTTTGGATTCAGGGATGTTTCCCGCGCGAAAATGCCAACACCCTTTCTTGTAATGGGCGATCGGATTCGCAAAGCCGAATTCCATGGCTTCTTCCAGATTTTTTATGGCGGAATCGAAGGAGAAATCCTGCTCTGCTTTGGTAGCTGCATGTAAGGCGGAGTGTACTCGGAACGTCTCATCGGATGTTGCGTCGGCGCTCGACTCTTGTGCTTGCACTGACAGCATTCGAGAGGACGCTAGAAAAGTTAAAGTCAAGATCGGCGTCGAACCTAGAATGAACCAAATGGGGATTTTTTTCGTCATAAGATTAATGTTTCCCAGGTCATGCGAATCGCAAAACGGACTAGCAAAAGTGAACACGCAATGCAAACACTCTGTCGCATCGGCAAAGCTGTATGATGCACAAACGTGCACTTCAATATCGTGCGAATCCAGAGTGTCCGGTTACTCTCAGAATGGGACAACTGTATCGCATTTCGCAACACTTTTGACCGGTGTTTTTCGTGTCGTCTCAAAGCAAGAACTTTTTGGAAATCGTGTTTTTGACGGGCACATTTGGCACTACAACCCGTTATTGGGATGAGCCGTGACCTAACGTGGCAGGGCACCTGCCAATACTAAGAACGTAGCGGGCAAGCACGGCAGCTCGCGTTAAGAAGACGCCTTTTCATGGAGGTATGAAAATGTTGGTACTAAGTCGAAAAGTTGGACAAGAAATCCTAATCGGTGACAACGTTCGTATCACAGTAACCAAAGTGTCCGGCAATCGTGTGACGTTGGGGATTGAAGCTCCTGATCACGTTCGCATTCTGCGAGGTGAACTCGAGCCAATCGCCTGCTCATTCGAAGACGGTTTCGAAGAGCCTGTGAAAGAGCGAAAAGAACCCGATGTTCTTGCTCAAACAGTCGCCTTGATCGACGACGTTGCTAAGACGATTCCCTTTGTTCCCAGTGCAGCTCGCTAGATAGCCGTTACTGGAAGCCCAAATCTGGATCGACGAGGGAATCCAAACGATGTGTGACAGGACACGTGAAACCGCTTGCAATGAACAAGCTTACTCACTCTTGATGGCATAACTGAGCAAATTGATTTTCACCATGACTTACTCCTGCTCAGCTATGCCGTCAGTGCCCGAAACCAGTCGCGCATTTGAATCCACCAGCGTGCCAATCTATCGATGCACTCCGCTATCCAGTTGCACGCCAATTTCAACATGCGTACCCACGTTCAGTTCCACGTTGAGCAACTGGTCGTGTTGAGTTGTACCTAGCGGCACGCGGCCACTATCTGTGTGGCGATTCTCACAACGTGCGGTCAGTAAATCGCTGGCAGGCTAACTTCGGCCAGACGCACATTTCTTGCAACGGCGTTCATCGACGTCATATCAGCTCCGCCAGCTGTACTCTGATCAACTCTCGTCCAACCTGTGTTGAAGTCTGCCTGGAGACAGTTTTCTCCAGTGCATCGGCGTGCTATCGCCACAGGCGTCGTTAAAGTTCGCCAGGACTTCCTGAGGACCGTGGGCGCCGTTAGATCCCGCCTTTCCCTTAGGCGCAAGTGCGGCAGGCTAGCCGGATTCCAAACACCTGACAGACGATAGGTGACTTAGATGTGGGCGGCCTCAACCGAACACGGATAGCGCTTGGGAATTGAAATGACAGCCACTGACGTAACGACCAGATGTCCAGCAAACAAGTTCGCCATTGCCAGCAGCGTGGGAGTTTTGACGCTGTTGCTGACGCAAAGCCTGCTTGCACAAACTCCGCCAAGCTTCCGGCAATTGCCGCCAGCACCGACGGCGATCGCAGAAGCCCCAACGACTTCGCTTCTGGTCCGTCTACCTACCGACGATCAATCCGCGTCTAGTCAGACTGTTACAAATCAGATCGCCCCGAATTCTGACCTCGATGCGAACCCAGCCCCAAGCATCTCCCAACAGCCCACCGCTAGCGACTTCTACGAAAGTGGCTACCTAGGCGCGGACGTTGAACGATCTTATGAGCCGAGTTCCGGCAGTGCTCGAGGCGAGATGTTCGCTGAAGGACTGTCGATTGCCGACGTAATAGCCAGTCTGTATCAATGCTATCCAGAGATACAA
>CAYQMZ010000188.1:0-11168 GCA_964418725.1 uncultured Pirellulaceae bacterium | reverse complement strand
TGGAGGATAGGAGAGTCGAACTCCTGACCTCTACAATGCCATTGTAGCGCTCTCCCAGCTGAGCTAATCCCCCGAACTAGGTTGAGTAGTGGATTGCGGCCACCACCCAATTAACCTAACGTTACCAAGCAATTCTTTGGCTTGTCAATAAGTGATCGGCCAACTCCTCCGTTGGCTTTGGAAATTCCTGCAGATCGTGCAAACGAAGTCTAAGAAATCGTCCTCTACGCAAGTAGATCGCCGAAGCCGTGTCGTGAAAATCGCCCTACAAGTCCTGAAAATCGGGACGCCCGTCTTGATCCTGGGCTGGCTGTTGTGGAAGGAGCAGGATTCGGTTCAAGAACTGTTAACACGCCCCAAGGATTTGCGAGTTCTGCTGGCGAGCCTGGTATGCATGCTTACGCTGACGTGCATCTCGTTCGTCCGCTGGTACTTGCTTGTGCGAGCGCTGGATATCCCTTTCACGCTGCGTGATGCCATGCGACTGGGCTTCTTGGGCTATTTGCTGAATTTCGTAGGCCCCGGTGCCGTCGGCGGGGATTTGTTCAAGGCGTATTTTGTTGCACGCGATCAGAAAGAACGCCGAGCAGAAGCGGTTGCCACAATATTGATCGATCGAGTCGTGGGCATGTTCTGTCTCTTCTGCGTCGCGACCGTGGCGATCCTGTTTTTGGGGCCGGCAAGAGTGCCACAGCTCCAGTCCATGTTGCAGGCTGTTGTCGCTATGACCGTCGTCGGCGCGTTGGGAATCGGATTACTTCTGATGCCTGGGCCGTTTACAGACTGGATCTTCAATCCTCTTTCTCGGCTTCCGCTTATCGGGAACATCGTCACACGGATTCGGGCGGCGCTAGAGCTCTATCGTAAGCGTCGCTCGTGGCTAATCCTGGTTTTCCTCATGGGAGTGTGCGTCCACTCGATGCTGGCCGTTACGGTGCACTTGGCGGATAGGTCGATCCATACTCGGATTCCGACGCTACAGGAGCATCTGATAATCAGCCCTCTGGCGAGCGTTGCGAGCGCCGCACCCGTTCCTGGTGGATTGGGGACATTCGAGCTGGCGATGGATCAATTGTTCGAAAGATTGCCGGTCGGGGGCACGGACAAAGGGCAAGGACTGCGTGTGGCTGTAATCTTTCGGCTGCTCACGATCATGATTGCGGGCGTAGGAGCCATCTTTTACGCGTTCAACCGATCGGACGTTTCGAAAGCTGTTACGGATATCGAATCGGAGGTTACTGAACCTTCGGAGGTCATTGATGAGACGGCCGGCACATAGCTCTGAGAATTGGCCTGAGTGTCGTCAAGTGTCCTTTGCCCTGCGTGGCTGCTATCTCAGAGCTGAACATGCGGCGCGACTAGGACTTCTGATTACGCGATTAGTGCAACGTTTATGAACGCCTCGAAGCTGATCGAGGATGTCGCCTACTTGGGATTTCTGTCGGCAGGTACAGCCGAAGAAACAAACGCGGTTTGCTCGCTGAACCGCACCCGCCACTTGTAAAGGTTCTGTAAGAATATGCGGGGAAATACGGTCCTAAATTGACATTTCGATCGATAAACAAGTAGTCTGTAATGTATCGGGAACCCATGTGCCAGCGATGGAGTCGGGTCACCGAAGGAACAGAAGACTGCATCGTGGACGAATCGTGTTTCGATCGCGATACAACCTGGGAGAGCGAAGATGCTCAAAGGTTTCCAAGAGAGAGGGGCTGCTGTGGTAAATCCAACTCGCGCGATTGCTGTGTTTTGCATTTTGGCGGCGGTGCTGCATGGTCAGTGCTACGGCCAACAGTCCGAAGGCCCAAAATACAAACGTCTCAAACCCAATCCCAAGAAACGCCAAGCTCAGCAAGAGATGGCGAAAATCATTAAGGGTGAGAAAGGGTATGACTCGAAGGTCGCACAGCTGTATTACCTGAACTCGCTGCTGGCGGCGTTTACGGTGCCCGATAAAGGCGACGGTGCTTTGCTTGCTTCTAACCGAGCAACAATCGTCAAAGACTTGGCGAAGATCTCCAACCAGACAACCCACCAGCAGTTAGTGAATGACCTGTTGAAGTGGTGCGGTTACATGGCATCACCCGCCAAGCGTTTTAGCCCCGTGGCGCAGTACAACGCGATGCTGATCATCGGCAGTTTGAATGATCGCGAAGCAGTCTCGTCATCGACTGGCAGCAGGCCACCAGTTCCGTCCAAGAGAGCTCTCTCATACCTAACCGGCGCCCTCCGCAGCAAGTCGACGAACGACGCTGTCAAAGTAGCAGCTCTCGTTGGCATTCACCGTCACGCGATGCTGCATCGTGCTGGGGTGAAGACTTCCGTCACATCGGCTCTCAAAGACGTGTTTGCCTTAGCTCGCAGTACTTGCCCAAGTAATCGAAGTAAGGAAGGCCACGAGTGGTTACAGCGCCGAGCAATTGAAGTCTTGGGGGCGGTTGGTGTTCCAGGAAAAGGAAATGCTATTCCGCAGGCGTTGACCAAGATCATCGAAGACGAAGATGCATCGATTCCACTTCGCTGTGCAGCAATCGAAGCGTTGGGACAAATGCGTTTCAGTAGCGCTGACGGCTTAGACATACCAGGAACCACCAAGGGGCTGGCAACGACGACTGTACAGGTTTGCCGTCGAACCAACAAACACCTTGAGAACCGCTGGCGTGAGCGTGACGGTGTCGGTGGCGCCCCGATGGGTGGGGGTGGCTATGGCGGCGGTTACGGCGGAGGCGGTGACGGCGGCGGCTATGGAGGAGGTTACGGTGGCGGCTATGGCGGAGGTGGCGGCGGCTACGGAGGTGGATACGGTGGCGGCGGCTATGGTGGAGGTTACGGAGGTGGAGACGGTGGCGAAGAAGAGAAACAGCCGGAAGATCCACTGATTACCGAAGCTCGGCGTTCCATCAAGCATCGGCTTGGCTGCATTAGTCGAGGTGTTAACGGCATCATCAGAGTCGCGCCGGATGCCGATGACCTGAAAGACATCAAGAAGATGATTGATGAGTTGATGGCAGCGGTCGATGGCGATGAGATCAACGTCGACGACTTCCGAGATGAAGTCGAAAAAGTGGCTTCCACACTCGTTAGTAGTTTCGCGATCGAAACCGACGATAAGGCCAGCACCGCTCAGCTAGACGCACCTTCTGAGCCAGGTGAGGCGCCACCCGAAGGCGGCGGACCTGCTGCTGGCGGCGGACCGCCAAACGGACCTCCTCCAGGTCAGCGTCCACCAGGGGGCCGTCCCGGACGCGGTGGCCCGCCACCAGGTGGACCACGCGGTGGCGCATAGTTGCGAGTGCAATCAAGCACTCAGCACAGCTGAAGCAACGTAAATCATAGGGCGACGCAAGTTCGGTAACTTGCGTCGCTTTTTCAATGTGTGGTGGATCGCAGTGACGATTCTTTCGCTGACTCGGCACTTCATTCGACATAAATGCTTGGGTTTGCTGCGCGATAACCGCTTGTGCCCGAAATAGGCACCGTCGTTCGCTGTCCGTCATTGCCTATTCGGCTGATTGCTCCAACAATAGCCAGTGACCCAAATCCGCAGGAACTTGCAATGTATCGATCCCTAACCGCGACCATTCTGCTCATCATCTCGTTTTGCGTGGGATGTAGCTCATCCACCGCACCCACGGACGAGATTGCATCACCGGTGGTTGACGTTGTCACGACAGACGATGCAGAGCCTGCGGAAGACATCGTGCAACAAGAGGCGGCAGCTCCAGAGGAACTAGCTGGACAAGAGCAGGTCGACCCAGATGCCCCGTCAGAGGGTACCGTCGAGTTCTACATGGCTGAGATTCAGAAGCGATTCGAAGAAGCTCAAGTTGGCAATCGCCTTAGTCCTGAGGGGCTCGACAAAGCCATCGCTGTCTCGGCCGAATCACTTGAGAGGTTCCCAGAGGACGAGAATCTAATCAGAACACGTGCCGTCCTGCTTTTCCAATCTCTGCAGGCAGAGCGTGAACCGCAAAAGTTGATTGATCGCCGCCTAGAGTTGGGGCAGATTTCACGGTCACTGGTGGAACGAAACAAAGACAACCTTGAAGCGTTGGGAAACCTTCCTGGAATTCTGTTGTACGAAGAGTCGAAGGCATACATCGCGAAAGGCGAGATAGACCAGGCCTGGAGTTCCATCCAGGAAGCCTATACGAAGGGATTCGATCAACCCAACGTTCTGTATATGGACGAGACGTTCGAGCCGGTTACTTCGAACGAAACCTACGCAGAAGAAATCAAGGGTTGGATAAAGAAAAGTATCGCGGCCCAGATGGACAGCTTCGAGAGCTTTCCATTTGCTTTCAGCCTCAAGTCATTCAACGGCGAAGACGACACGGAGGTGACGCTGGCACAGTTCAAGGGTAAGCCGGTCATCGTCGATTTCTGGGGGACCTGGTGTCCGCCATGTCGAGCGGCACTTCCGCACCTCGTGGACATCCACAACGAACACAAGGGCGAGCTTGTAGTCCTTGGTGTCAACTTCGAGGAGCAACGCGGAGCCTCGACGTATGAGGAAGCAAAAGAGATCTTTGACGAGTTCGTTGCCAAGGAACCGCTTCCCTACACTTGCCTGTACGGCACGCGTAACTTGCTAGAGTCTGTTCCAGGCTTCCAAGGCTTTCCCACAATGGTGTTTGTCGACAAGGCTGGTGACGTTCGACTGTCGCTAACCGGCTACAATCCATCCGCCGTATTAGAGGCTGTTGCCGAAGTCTTGTTGAACGAGTAGGTCGTTCATCGGTTTGGGATCGACGCAGAATCGCAGTCCGTTCGTTATCGATTTAAGGAAGTCCTTTGGAACGCGAAGCGGCTCTAGAGTTACTGAATGCGACACACGACTTTCCGTGTCCATTCACTATCAAGGTGATTGGGCTTGCCGCCGATGATTTCGAGCGTCGCGTCGTGGACGCGGTAAAGGAAGCCCTACGCATCGATACGGTGAATACTTCTACTCGCGAGACGCCGAAGAAGAAGCACGTCTCCGTGACCGTCGAGCCCGTGCTGCAGTCGGCCGAACAAGTGTTGTTGCTCTACGAACGCATACGCAGCGTTGAGGGCGTCGTGATGACGATGTAGTGGCTGCTCCAGTTCCCGTGTGCTCTTATGTCCGCTGTGTGGTCTCCACAACCAATCTTGGTGATCGGTGCTTCTGTTCGTGCTGCGTGTCAGTCGGCACTACGAACTAGCGACCGCCATATCATTGCAGCGGATCTGTTTTGCGACCGCGATCTCTCGTCGCTTGTTGAGGCGTCCATTGTCGAAGACTATCCCGATGGATTTCTTGAGGTGCTTCGTGAACAATGCAAAAAGCATCCTCAACTCGCCGTAGTCTACACGGGCGCTCTGGAAAACTATCCAGAGATTATCGCAGCGTGCGAGGAGACTGCGGCACTACTTGGTACGACGTCCGACGTAATACAGGCAGTGCGCGACCCGTTTCATTTGAGGCAAACTCTGCAAGAGGAAGAGATCGAATTTCCCGAAGTGCTTCACCAATTCGACGCGAAGATGCTCAAGAGCCGCTGGTTGCGGAAATCGTTTCAATCAGCGGGTGGGCAACGTGTTTCAGTGGTCGATCCGAATCAGCCAACTCGAAACGTAGAGCAGGACGCAGCCAGCTACTACCAAAAGTTTGTGAATGGCGTTCCATGCTCGGCGGCGTTTGTCTGTAACACAGAGGGAGCTCAGCCCATTGGGATTTCCGAAATGCTTGTGGGGTGCGACTGGTTGGGGGCAAAGGGGTTCCAATATTGCGGTTCGATTGAACGCCGCCCTGCAGACGTGGAAGAAACAAGTTGGGACCGATTGGGGCGTGTGCTTAGCCGCCACTATCAACTTCGAGGTGTGTTTGGCGTAGACGCAATTGTGAATGCGGGCAGGGTTTATCCGATTGAAGTAAACCCTCGGTTCACCGCTTCGATGGAGTTGTTTGATGCACCAAATTTGTCGGTGTTCGACCAACACTTGCAGGCGTTTTCGCCGCTATCGAGTTTAGAGCCACGATCTAACTTGGATCGAGCGAGCGATTCAAACTATGCGTATCGAGGAAAATGTATCCTTTACGCGAAGCGAGACACGGAATTTCGTGACGATCTGGGGGCTCTATTGACCCTCGAAGCCGAACTGGCTGACGTTCCAAAGCCTCAGATCATTCCTGCTGGTTACCCTATGCTCACACTCTTGGCCAGTGATTCATCGCCGCAGCTGCTTCGTCAGAAACTACAGGCAGTGGCCGCCTATGTCTACGAGATACTGTCGTAGTTGCGACAGTTCACTTAGCTGTCCAGGTCGATCTCTGCCATGGCTTCGTCCGTGATGTTGAAGTTGGAAGAGACGGTTTGAACGTCGTCGTGGTCATCCAGCAATTCCATCAGACGCAAAATCTTCTTTCCGTTTTCAGCATCCAGATCGATCGTGTCGTTGGGGATTCGCGTTAGCTGCGAAGACTCAGGTTGAAGGTCGGCCGTAGCCAGGGCACTTAGTAGGTCGCTAAACGCGTCAGGTTCGCAAGTCACTTCGAACAGTTCGTCTTCTCGCTTGACGTCTTCGGCACCGGCTTCGAGAGCCAATTCCATGAGAGAATCTTCATCCGTCTTTTCTGCCGAAACAAGAACAAGGCCTTTGCGTTCAAACAGGTACGCGACGCAGCCGGTCTTCCCCAGTTCTCCGCCATTCTTGCTGAAGATCGATCGCAATTCTGGCGCGGTGCGATTCCGATTGTCTGTGAGGATTTCGCACATCACGGCGACGCCGCCAGGGCCGTAGCCTTCGTAAACCACCTCTTCAAGTTGGCCACCCTCGAGCTCGCCGGTGCCTTTCTTGATCGCACGCGCAATGTTGTCCTTGGGCATACTGACGGCTTTGGCATCGTCGATAGCCTTGCGGAGACGAAAGTTCGATTCCGGATCGCCACCACCAAGCTGAGCCGCAACAATGATGGCCTTGCTAAGTTTGCTCCACAGCTTGCCGCGTTTTTCGTCTTGGCGGCCTTTGCGGTGTTGGATGTTCGCCCATTTCGAGTGGCCAGCCATCAGTTTAGCTCCGTAGGTTTGCTCAGTTTATGCTGAATCGATTGCTTCAGATTGGTGTCTGCCGGCGTCAGGTCGCCGTCTTGCAACTGTGTCATGGCGTTTCGCCAAGTTTTCGTTGCCAACTCATACTTTCCAAGCTTAGCGTACGCATCTCCCAAGTGATCTAGGATAATCGGATCGGGCGGTTCTGCGGAAGCTGCCTTCTTCAAATGCTCGATGGCTTCGGCATGTTTTCCCTGCTGGTAAAGGGCCCAGCCCAGGCTGTCGCGATAAGCGAGGTTGTCAGGTTCAGCCTTGACGGCGATACGAATCATCTCGGTTGCACGCTCGAGACACTTTCGTTGGTCTACAAGCAGGTATCCCAGGTCATTCAAAGCCCCAACATCATTCGGGTACTCATCCAGAATTTGTTCTAGATACTCAATCGCCTCGTCGACACGGTTTTGCTCAATGCAAATGTTCGACATGACTACCCGGGCTTCTCGAACACTTTCACGTGTGCCCGGCACGGAATAGTCTTCGGCGTGCTTGTCTAGCCAAGGCTTATAGCGATCGTAAGCCTCTTGGTTCCGTTCGGCGTTGTACAGGATCCAAGCTGGCCGCAGTGTCATCTCTGGTACATTCGGCGCAAGTTCAGCAGCCTGTCCGGCCAACTCTAATGCTTCGCCGGTGCGACCCGCGAGCTGCATCGCGCCGGCTAAGTAAAAGGATGTGACGGCTCGACTCGACTCAGGTGCCACATCATGGGCTGAGTTCAGCACGCGAATCGCTCTGGTTGGCTCGTCCTGAACCAAATAACGGATGCCCCAATTCATAAGCAGGTCGACTTGCTCCGGTCCTTTGTCGACTTGGTCGAAAAACTTGTCCGACACGTCGTAGTCTTCAGCGGCGGTTGCCAGAAGACCACCGACAGCAAGTTCGGCCTGCTCCGCATTCCCGTCAGTGCGACGTTGTTCGATGAGTGCATAGAGCCGTTTCAGCAGTTTGCGGTCAGCGACGATCTCCTGTAGCTCGTGATCGTAGGGTTCGATCGTATCGAGTTCTTGCAACGTCAAAGAGAGAACATCCAGTAGTCGCTGCGTATCACTCAGTTGTCGATACGTCTTGAGCAATCCGACATAGCCTTCAATCGTCGGTTGTTTCGCGACTGACTTCTCGTACAACTTTGCCGCATCCGCCAAGCCTCCGTCGCGACGCGTCAATTCTGCGACGTAGGACATCAGCGGAAAGTTGTCCGGGTCTTCTGTCAGCCAATTTCGAAACGAGATGATAATATTCTGCCGCTCGGACGTTTCCTCGTCAGCATCCGGTTTCTCCTGGCTTGCGTCCGTTTTGTTCGAGACTGTTTTTTCCAGGATCGATTTCAAAAGGTCATAAGGAGTTCGACCGCCTAGGCTAAGCTTCTGTTTGACGTACGCTTCCAGGCGTTCTTGGGCGTCAGCGTAGCGACCGGCCCGATAATCAACGCGTGCTTGTTGCAAATCCAGCCATTCCGAATCCGGTGACTCCTTTGCCTGATTGGCTCGCTGAAAGAGTGACCACGCCTCATCGTATTTGCGGGCTTCAAGAAAGCTCTCGGCGAATAGCGTGTAGAGTCGATCTGGTTCGGCGAGCAAGACTTCGCGGACGTCCGGCGCAAGATTGGCTTTCTCCGGATTGTCAATTGCGTCTAAGACGACGCGGAAGGACTGGTATGCCTGTTCGTATTGCTTCGACAGAAAGTACAGACGGCCCATTTCAAAGTGCATCGCGATCGGATCGTGGGCCTCAAACTCGCGATCACGAAGCTGCAGGACGTGTTGGTATAGTTGCAGTGACCGGTCGTACTCCAACTGGTCCGCCATCAACATCGCTAGGCGTTCTGCTAGGAAAGGGTCACGTAGATCCGATTTCGTCAGCAGTAACGCGTACCGAGTGGCCTCATCGACCCGACCTAGTTTCAATGCGATCGGGACAATCTGTTTCAAAGCCACGCGGGCGTCGCGATCCAAACGCCAAGCACGCTGGTACTTGCGCAGGGCCGGAACTAGATCGCCACGGCGCTCTAGAATTCTGGCCTCCATGAGCATCGTCGCCGCTTGCAAATGCTCGAGGTCGGCTTCCGTTCGCGGGTGAGTCGGATGCAACGTGCCGATCGGGTCTGTAAAGTCTTCGCACTGTCCGGCGCCGGAAAACGTCACGGCGAACAAAATTGCCGCAGCAATAGCCGGCAAGCGTACTGAAGCTCGGCAACGCAGATTCGGCCCGTCTTCAACGGTGACGGGCGAAGCAAAGAGCCACCGGCATTGATGCTGCAACATCGTAGACAATCCGTTTCGCGTTGACTTCCATGTTTGCTGGACAATGCGTCTGTCCTGCACACGATACCATCATAATTTCGACAACTAGGTGCGTGAAGCCGTAAGCCGTTGCCGAAGTGAGTCTTCGCTTAGCGAAAGGTTATTTTGACTCGCCAGGCGGATTATTGTCTAACTGTTTACCATGAACGCGTCGCAAAATCCGTATGCACCGCCCGGGCTCGAGCCCGCGTCAAGCAAAACCCATCGTCAAAAATATCATGTTGGTTGGGACCGAGTGATACTGGTGCTCGCTATCATCGTATGTGCCGTCGGAGCTCCGTTGTCGTTCTATGAGCTTGAGTCGATCGTTGGCAGCGGAATCGCGATGTTCGTTGTTTGCTTGTTGTTGCTGACTCGAGAATGCTACTGCCGATTCAATCTTTCGCGGCCGCCTTGGTGGTTTTTGTTTTATCTTAGCTTTTTAGGGTTGGCCTTCGTTTTCGGGCTGTTCGCCATGATTGGTGTTTTGAAATGGAGCCCCCGGCAGGCCGAAGCAAATCATGTGGCCGAGATGGTGACTTGTTTCGCTTGCATCATGGCCGGAGCTTGCTTAGTTGCAATCTACCAGCCACCTGCCGTCATTATCGAGTCAGAGACACCAGCTCACGCAACGGAGCCGGTAGCGTAAGACTCATTCAACGGTCGAGATTGGGCACAGACGCATGCGAGCGTCTTTCCTGTCAGCCTAGCGTTGCAGGCGGCATCGTCGCCGAGGGGCACGAGTTGGGAGCGAAGCCATGACTGGCCGACGAGAGGCGAGCGAAACGCCGCCTCGATCAGTCCGTCAGCAACCGCAATGTGGCATGTACTAGCGAGGTTTACGCCGAGCCAGTTGTTTGGAGGCGGACTTCTTGCTCGTCTTCTTGCTCGCCTTCTTCACGAGCTTCTTTTTCTTTGCGGTCTTCTTCTTTGCTGCTTTCTTGGGAGCCGCCTTGGTGGCGGTTTTCTTTTTTGCTGCTTTCTTCTTAGCGGGAGCAGCTTTCTTCGTCGCTTTGGCCGCCTTCTTCGGGGCCGCTTTTTTCACAGCTTTCTTTTTCTTGGCCGCGGCCGCAGCTTTCTTCTGGGCCTCGGCCTCTTTGGCTGCCTTAGCCTTTTCCCGCTCGGCTTCTCGCTTAGCGGCTTCGGCCTTCTTCTTCGCAGCGGATTTGTTTGCTGCCTTTTCGGCCGCTTTTCGCTCGGCGTCAGCCTTCTTCTTTGCTGCAGCCTCTTTCTTCTCACGCTCTTCCTGAATGCGTTTCTTTTTCTCGGCTTCAGCTTTCTTCTTGTCCGCACGCTTCGGCAAGCGGTCTTTGCAGTCTGGGTCGATTTCTAGCAGGATGTTACGCACCTTTGTGGAAAAAGGTGATGCGGTTAGTTCGGCTGCCAACTGGTGCAGCAGAGAGCCGAATTCAACGCCCTTTGTTTTGGGGATAGCACGCTCGAGACCAGGAACGGATGCTGCAGCCGCTTCCTTTTCTGAAATTGCCCCGACGATGTACATGATGTCGATCGCGCCTTTGCTAAGCGGAATGGCGTGACCACCTAGGTTGCGTTGTGTTGCGAAAGCAATTGTGAAGGGTGTCGTTCCCTTGTAGCTTTCCAGCATCGAGACCGTCTTGCCAAGGTTTTGCTTCTTGAAGTGGTCGATATCGAAGGTGAAGTGTCCTTCGAAAATGCTCTGTAGCGTATTTTTGAGGTTCAACGCGTTGGCTGTCGAATTTGGAATCTTGCGAAAGACCTCGCCTAATTCGCGTACTGTCGTAACACGAACTTCATTCCAGTCGAAATAATTTTCCTGCAAGCGTGCTAGAGCTTCATC
>CAYQMZ010000187.1:0-11186 GCA_964418725.1 uncultured Pirellulaceae bacterium | reverse complement strand
TTATTGTTGACGCGAGTGGGCGAGTGCAACGCGGGGACTCGCTTGAACAGGTTGGAGCCTCTCTCTATTGCCCAGTGAAGACTGAAGGGCGGGTTCGTCGCGTGCTGTTCGCTTCCAACCAGCTCGTTGACCATTCGTTCGGCTGCGACGAGATTCGCATCGCTGAGTTCATTGCCGGAGCAGCCGGGTCGGCCCTGGAAAAAGCGAAAGGAATCACCGAACTCGACAACCTGAATCGAAACCTCGAACGCAAGGTGCAAAAACGCACGTCCACCTTGGAACAGCAGACACGCGTTTTGCAGAACGCGAAAGCTTCACTTGAAAAAGCAAGGCAGGATGCCGAGTCCGCCAACCAAGCCAAGAGCGAATTCTTGGCTCGTATGAGCCACGAGATTCGAACCCCTATCTCGGCCGTCATTGGCTTTGCTGATCTCATCCTGCGCGGGATGGTTTCGTCGCCGGTCGAGGTGCGGCGCCGGATTGAAACGATTCATTCAAGCGGCAGTCATTTGCTTCGGTTGGTCAACGATCTATTGGACCTCTCGAAGGTGGAAGCGAACAAGCTGGAGTGTGAATCCATCGACTGTAATCCAATCCAATTGTGCGTCGATGCCCACCAGTCTCTTCTTTCCAAAGCCCAAGAGAAAGGGATCAGCTTCGAACTGAATTTTCTTTCGCCCGTTCCAGCAACTATCAAAACAGATCCGACTAGATTGACCCAAGTCTTAGTCAACCTGTTTGGCAATGCGATCAAATTTACCGACCAGGGCGGCGTTGTCGTTGATGTTCGTCTTGAGGAGCGTGAGTTAAGCCGCCTGCTGCAAGTATCCGTATCCGATACGGGCATCGGGATGAGCGACGAACAGATGAAGGCCATATTCGATCCATTTGTCCAGGCGGACACATCAACGACTCGGAAATTCGGCGGGACGGGGTTAGGGCTTTCGATTACGAAGCGGATTGTGGAGTTGATGGGCGGACGTATTGATCTAACAAGCCGCTTACGTCATGGCAGCCGATTTACCTGTTGGCTTCCCGTCGAGAAGCATCCTGCTGAAACGCTCATTGTCCCTGATGAAATTGAGAACTTCTTGAAGGCAAGTGGTTCGACACAACGCTCGGCCGTTGATCTCTCCGGGCTAAAGATTCTCATCGTGGACGATGCAGAGACGAACCGTGATCTGTTGACGTATTTGCTCAAAGGATTCAATGCGAAGCCGCTAATCGCCGAAAATGGTCAGCAAGCTATCGACGCGATCAGCTTGCTTCCCGACATCGATGCGGTGCTCATGGACATGCAGATGCCCGTCGTTGACGGCAATACGGCGACGCGGAAGTTGAGAGAGAATGGGTATGCCAAGCCAATCGTCGCGTTGACCGCAAATTCTATGGAGGGCGATGAAGAGGCGTGTCTCAGGGCCGGTTGTTCGGCGTATCTGTCAAAGCCAATCGACGTCAATCAGCTCTGCTCTGTGCTGGCAAGACTGCTCAATCGAGAACAGACTATGCAAAGTGATCGAAAGTGCGAGCCTAAGCTGACGGTAGGTGAAGCATGTGCGCCGCGTGACCTTGAACGCAACGTCACAGGGAGTCTTCCGCCGGGGTTGGTGCAGAAGTTCTGCAGAAAGGTTTTAGGTCAATCGGACCGCCTAATGGAGTATGCTTCGGTCCGGGACGCTGATTCCTTGAAGGCACCCATTCACCGAATCAAGGGGACGGCCGGTAGTATCGGGCTGTCCGAGATCACAAACGTGGCGACAGATATTGAAGCGAAAATTGCTTCAAGTGAGTGGCAAAGCGTCGAGTCAATGATTGCCGAATTGGTTCAACTTGCGACGCAAGCACAGGTGTCTAGTACTTCCAACTAAGCTCTCGTTGCCGATTATGCATCGTCTTTGAAGGTCTCGATCCACGCATCCTTGATATCTTGAATCAAATACTGGGTTGTGCGTAGTGAGATCCCTAAGTTGCGTGCGACCTCGGAGTTCGTCATGCCCTGCACCTTGTGTTCGATGATTTTCGCGAACTCCTTCCGGTGCATGCGCTCGGCAACTTGCTGCAGCATTTGCATCAACGAGTCATCATCTAAGTTTGAACCTTTTGAGTCCGCCGGTGCGGGTTGCACCGTATCTGGAATGCAATCGAGGGATACTACCGTGTGATCACCCCCTCTTTTCTTTGCATTCTCATATCTAAGCGAATCGTTTAGTTTTCGCTTCGTAATAATCCTCAGCAACCGCCAGAACTCTTTGCGGTTTGTGATGCCCTCTGCCTTATCCTCGATCATGGCAGCAGTCAGCTTGTAGAATGCGACTGACACGATGTCTTCTTCGTCAACCGCTCGAAGTTGGCGGCACTGGGGCGCTAGACGCCGCAGCATTGTCGGCGAGAAGTACTGCCACAGATGTTCGACAGCTGACGAATCCCCGTGACGAACACGGTCTAACCATCCTGTAATCGTCCCTGACACGCTCTTTCCTCCGTTTTCCGCCAAAAACTTTTTGCATATCAGCGTCGTCCTTGCGACTCAGTGTTTGGGCCGGTGCGCATGCTGATTCGATCTCCGATTTCAGCAAAGTGCCTAGGACAATTCCAAAGTAAACGCTCTGGCCACGCCGTAGCAACACCAATTCTTACAATTACGGACGTGATGCAATGAGCCAAGGAAGTCTCAGCCACAATCAAACACATGAACCGCATGCCGCTGGTACATGCCATATTCCGTTGGTGCCGGCGCGGCGTTTGGGGAAACCGGTGGTCGTGGCTGGTGTCGACGACTCGGATCTGATTTCAAGGCCGTCGGACTATGAGTTCGTGGAAACCTCAGGCACATTGTTGCCGGCGTTCAGTGCTCAATTGCGAGTTAGAATTGCGCAGCATCGTCCGGTTCTGTTTGTCATAGACCTCAGTACCGTGACGGACAGCGTGGTTGATTGCCTGCTGTCTGATTTCTCATCGCACCTGTTCTTTCGAATCATTCTCGTGGGCCGCGAATGCGATAGCGTCGGCAGGAGACTGGAGTGTCTTACGCTTCCCCTAAGGAATCCGTGCCTGCCGATATCTATCGCGTTCTTGCCGAAAGAAGCTCGTCAACTGGATTGGCAAATTGCGAGTTTCTTTGAGCAATCAGAACTGATGGCCGCCTATTGTAGGCAACTACTTAGAATCAACTCGCTAAACAATCGCGAAAATCGCATCGCAAACTACTGCGCTCAGGGCTTCCGCAATCGAGAGATCTCTAAGTTGCTTTCGGTCTCAGAAAAGACGGTTGAGAAAGCCCGCAGTGATATTTACAAGAAGCTCGGAATTGTTTCCGGGCAAGAACTAGCAAGTCTGATCACGTTTCGAAACTTCTTTCGGTGGCCAGTCGGCGTCAGCTTTCCGTCTCGCTGACGCTGGCCTTCTGCTGGTTCTCGTTTCTGTCTGGTACGCCAACGTTTCTGACGTTGGCGCGGGTGCTTGCTGGTTCAGCCTTGGACCTCGCGCATCTGAGGCTATTCGCGTTGTGGCGAGCTCAATTCGATTGGGCAACATCCGTAGTGGATCCCCTTTCTTATTTGCCATGTGATGCGAGTTCTGTGCTACTCGCTCGACCGAAGAGATAACACGTAGTCCCCCCATTCGCATCAAACTCGCGATACCGGAGTTCGCCGTGAATCGAGTCGAAAACGCGATCCTAAATCTGGCAGTGAGCCTCGTATGTCTCGCCGCTTCGTCGTTGACCGCACAGGTTACGGATAGCGAGGCGTTTTATGCCGAGCAACTAACGGATCCGGTGTCCCAGCCGGCACCAGCCTCAAAACACTGGTGGTCCGATGTCGTTTCCAACCAAATGTTTGAGGGCACTTCGCCAGTCGAAGTTGACCTGAACAGGTTGCTTGTCCTGGCGTTGCAGAGCTCCGAGCAGCTCAAAGTGTACAGCGAAACTCCGTTGATACGTGAAACGGCAGTGACGGAGGCCGAGGCCGCGTTCGATTGGGCGAAGTATTTGAATGGAGTGTGGGAAGACATTGACGTTCCAGTTGGCAGCTCGTTGACTGTTGGCGGGAACGCATCGCGTTTCGAAGATCACAACTTGGGTGCAACGGCTGGCCTACGACGGAAGACGTTGACCGGGGCGGAGATCGACATTTCCCAACGGATAGGGCACCAAAACACCAACTCGAACTTTTTCATACCAAACGATCAGGGGACCGCTGAGTTGGCCGTTAGCATTCGCGTACCGTTACTAAGGGGTCGAGGGCGAATCTACAACTCGAGTCTTCAGTGCTTGGCTTGCATCGATACGGACACGGCAAGAACCGAGTTTCAACGCCAACTACAGTCTCACTTGCTTGAGGTGATACGAGCTTACTGGGCCCTGTATCTGGAACGCGCGGCGAGTGCGCAGAAGGTTCGTCTGACGGAGGCAACCAAGGAAATCTTGAGCCGTATTCAGAGCCGCCGCACGCTAGATGCCAATCCAGTTCAGCTGAAAGCCGTACAAGCAGCTTTGTCCAATCGCGAAGCGGATCTGATTCGCGCTGCTACTGCGATTCGAAATGCAGAGGAACGAGTTAGGGCGCTGATCAACGACTCTGAGCTTGGCACAGATGAATCGATAGAGCTTGTGCCACTTCAGATGCCGTCCCTTGCGAGATTTGATGCCGACGTTTTCTCTCAAATGGAAACTGCTCTACAGAACCGCCCAGAGATTTTAGTCGCGACGCAGGAGATTAAGGCAGCAGCCATCCGGAGGAATATGAGCAAGCATGAGATTTTGCCGGTCTTAGATCTTGTGACGCGAACGTATTTGAGCGGGTTACGCGGTGAGTCCAACATCGGTCGCGCTTGGACGGACCAATTCGATACCGGACGGCCGAGTTACACAATCGGTTTGCAGTACGAGCTACCAATCGGAAACCGAGCTGCGCGAGCCCGCCATGCGCGTCGACGCCTAGAACAACGACAGTTTGAAAGTCAGTATCGGCTAACGATGGAGAACATTCGTGCTGAAGTAGCTGTTGCCGTGCGGGAAATTCTCACCGCATTTCAAGAAATCGAGTCGCGACAGCTGTCCGTAACGGCGGCCCAGTCTGAGGTCGCGGCGCTGGAATACCGTTGGAACGAAATGATTGGCGAAGAGGGTACGTCCAGTCTAAACCTCGAGTCGCTATTGAGGTCTCAGCAAAGACTGGCGGACATGCAATTCGCCTTAGTAAGAGCGCAGCTGACATACAATCTTGCCCTGGCGAATCTAAATGTTGCGAACGGCAGTCTGCTTGAAACCGAGCAGGTTGCAGTGGGTCGCGCCAACGAATGCGGGCTGTCTAGAACGATTCTCAGCAAAGGGATCCAGTAGTCAGTTTTCTTGGCAGGGGCGTGCTCGATGCCCTGTGTCATGCTCCGCGGTCTCAGTCAAGCTTTTTCAACGCTGATCAACGCTGATCAACGCTGATCAACGGTAGACCACGACTAGACATCACGGCTATCTGGTCACTCGTATCGCATCTCTCTATTCACCGTCTTCAGATATTACCCATGAGACTCTTCGGCCGAAGTTATCATCATTGCGTATCGCGTGTGTTGGGAGATGCTCGCCGGCTCTGTTTGCTAACGGACGTCGAGTTTTCTTCATCCGCCGAACGATTGCGGAGTGAACATATGATGTCTTCGCAACTTCGAAAGCCTCGCATCTTTGTGCCCATCCTGGCGCATGGCATTGAGGCCATACGGCGAGTGTTCGGGTTCTGGCTACATCCTGTGCAGCTCCAGGCGGTTATTGCTGCGATTCGCGGTCGAAGCATCGAAATGCAGACCGGAGAAGGCAAGACACTTGTGAGTGCCATGATTGGGTACTTCTATTCGTATTCGGGGGGAGTCCATCTTGCCACGACAAACGCATATTTGGCGAGTCGCGACTACGCTTCAATAGCTCCTGTTTACGCGTCGCTGAGAATTGCTTCCGGTGTGATTCGTCATCAACAGTCGCCGAGCTCGAAGCGAGAAGCCTACTCAGCCGATGTTACGTTTGGTCCCGGCTATCAGTTTGGGTTTGACTACCTGCAGGATCAGACAACGCTGCGAGATGGCGATTTTGGTCGACTCGGGGTTTCGACGGTCCAAACATTCAGTGACCAAAGTCATTCGGATTTGCTAGTGCAGCAGGGCGGGCATTGTACGCTGATTGTGGACGAGGCAGATTCCGTCATGATCGACGAGGCACTCACCCCGCTGGTGCTAGGCGGAACAGTTTCCAAGCAACACGATACTCGTCCCTATGTCCTCGCTTGGCGAATCGCACAAAGCTTGGTGGACGAAAGAGACTACGTCCTTGGACTCGGTGGACAATCCGTTGAACTTACTGAGGACGGCATCGCAAAGATCCACAAGGATCCATCACAGATTCGACGCATGGAGCTTGTTCGGCCCTGGGCAAAGTATGTAGAGAATGCGCTTCAGGCCGAACACTCACTGTGCCGCAACGAGCAATACGTCGTGCAAGACAATGCGGTGAAGATCGTTGATCAATTCACGGGTCGGGTCTTCGATGATCGTCAGTGGCAAAGCGGACTGCATCAAGCTGTATGTGTCAAAGAGCATCTGCCCGTACAACAACCGACCGAAGTCTTGGCACGCATTTCCCGTCAACGGTACTTTCAGCGCTACGATCGCATCATTGGGCTTTCGGGTACGCTCGCGTCCGTTCGTAAGGAGTTGCAACGCGTCTACGGAGCTCGAGTAGCCGTGATTCCAACGAACAAGAAATCACAAAGGGATAGCCTCGCCACGCGGTGCTTCGCGACCGTAGAAGCAAAGATCCAGGCAATCGCCGATGACGTGATCATTCGAAACGAACGTGGGCAACCGGTCTTGCTTGGTACTCGCACTATCCGCCAAAGCGAGGCGTGTGCTGCTGAACTCAGGAGTCGAGGATTGCAAGTTTCTGTTCTCAACGGCATCCAAGATGAAGCCGAAGCAGAAATTGTTTCTCAAGCTGGTCGCAGCGGCAGTATCACCATCGCTACGAATATGGCTGGACGCGGAACGGATATTCGGCTGGATGACCAGGCAAAGCTATGCGGCGGGCTGCACGTTATTGGGTTCGAACACAACTTTTCCCGACGCGTCGACCGGCAACTCATTGGGCGATCTGCAAGGCAGGGCCAACCCGGTAGCACGCAATTCTATCTGTCTTGTGAGGACGACCTCTTTCAGGACCACCCCAAGCTGGCCAGCCGTATCCTCCGAAGTTGCCCGAAACACGCGCGGGGTGGGGGCGAAGTGACAATGCCTTTGCAAGTCGCAAAGGTCGTTCATCATGTGCAGGAAGATCACGAAAGAAAAGCTGCTAAGTCTCGGCAGCAGATTGCCGAGACCGACGCCTGGCTGAACATCGTTCGCGAATCTCTTACGAAGGAGACTGTCTAGTGAAGCCAACTATTCCACCCAGGCTTGTCGTCGTCAGCGTTGCATACGCCTTTATGGCGTCAATCGTTTTAGGGCAGATCGAAACTACGTTCACGGAACCAGCCGTGTCCAGCGAGTTGGCATTTGCTGAAGGTGGCATTGTCCAAACGATTCACGTTAAACCTGGGGACTTCGTTACCAAGGGAAGCATCGTGGCGGAACTGAGAAGCCATGTTCTGCGACGTACTCTCGCCTCTGCAGAAGCCAAGGCCAACTCGCAAGCACGCATCAACGCCGTCAAAGCCAAGCTGCGGCTCAGTATTCAGAAACATGAAAGCCTGAAGAAGCTTGACAGAAATGGCTTTGCTAATCGGCAGGAAGTACTGCGCGCGACCACGGAATTCGAGCAGGCGGAAGCAGAGCTTCAACTTGCTAGCGATGAACGAGAGATCGCGAAGTTGGAGGTCAAGCAGATTGAGGCGCAGTTGGAACGTCGAGTCGTTCGTAGCCCTTTCGACGGCCACATTATCGAGGTGCACAAGGAAGTTGGGGAGTACGTATCCGGGGCCGAGCCACAGTTTGCGACCCTCGTAGTGCTCGAGAATTTGCGTGCTCGCTTCTACTTGCTTGAATCTCAAGCGACCGAACTTGCCGTCGGCGACCAGGTGCGTGTCGAAGTTGGTAACCGATTGGCAAATGCACGCGTGGTCTTTGTGTCGCCAATTATCGACCCTGACAGTCGAACGCTGAGAGTTGAAGTTGAGATCGACAACTCGAATAGAGCCTTTGTGAGCGGAGAATCTTGCCGGTGGACCGGGGGCGAACGAATAGGCACAACCCGAACGTCTGCCGCCGTAGGCCACTAGTTCGAACCCGGTGACGTAACGCTCAAGCGATTCTGCTGAAGGAACAGCTATGTCGAAAGAACAACTCTCGATGCAACCTAGTGAAGCGGTGAGAGTCCCCACGCCTCTTGGACGCGGTGCTAAATCGAATGTAGGTCAGCGCCCAGGCTTACGACTCGCCAAGAACCTGGAGCAGCAGTTGTGGCAGATCGTGTCCTCCGGTCAATCTGATTCACAGGTTCGCAAATCATTGCGGCAACTGGTGATGGGGGCATCCGATGCGATTGGGATTTGCCATGTAGCATCAGTTGGGGAGCAAATTTGGGAAATCGATGCGTCTAGTGTGCTAGGTCGTGTCCCCGCCAATGAATCGTTCCGAGACAACTTGATTCCGGCTTGTGAATCAGCCGTCGCGCGGCAGTCAACTCAAATCGTGCGCCCAGAAAGCTTGCCAACCGCACAGGCGTTGCTGTTGCCGATATTGAATTTCGGATCGCGCCCAGAAGGCTTACTCACGCTGATTCCATCTGAGGCAGACTGGGCGAGCACCATTCCTGTACTTGAGGAAATTGCGAAGGCGTTGCAGATATGGAAGAAGTCAATTCAATCGACGAAAGCTGAGTGGAAGCTGAACTCGCTTGCCACCATCGTCGAACTTGTATCCAAGCTGGAGGAATGCGTCGACCGACAGAACGCCGCGGAAGTCCTCGCCAATGAGTTGGCTCGACACTTGGATTGCACGGTCGCTGTTGGGATTCTTCGCAAGAAGCGTCCGCGATTGGCAGCTGTGTCAAACGCAACCCAAATTAGTCGGGGGACGCGTCAGACTTGGGCCATTCAGCAAGTGCTCAATGAGAGCCTACTTCGCGAGGATGACGGCAGCTACCCAATCGAGGACAGTGCGGAAGAGATGTTGTTGTTGGCTCACAAGCAAGCCGTTGCAGTCTTGCAAGTTGACGCTGTCCGTAGCAAGAAACTGAGCACACGGAACAGCAAGTCTGTTGGATACCTAGTGTTGGCTGGTGACCGCGAGGTGATTCAGTCGAGCAGACTGCAGAAGTTCTTGGATGCGTCGGCGCCCAGCGTCGCAAGTGCTCTAGACGTTGTAAAGCGATCGGAAAGATCGAGGTGGTTTCGTTGGATAACACGTATTCCCATTTGGGTCGCAAAAACCAAAGCGATGCTAGGCTTAGCATTCGCTGCGCTATTGCTGACGCTCATGTGTTGCCGATTTCCGTATCGGATAAGGTGCAACTGCGTCGTGCAGCCAATGCAGCGTCGTTTTGTCGTAGCGCCGTTTGACGGATTGATTCAAGAAACGCTGGTGAAGCCAGGAGACCGTGTCACACAACAGCAGCTGTTGGCAAACATGGACGGCCGGTCGATTCGTTGGGATCTAACTTCTGTAGCTGCTGAACGAGAGCAGGCCAAGAAGACTCGCGAAGTGGAGCTTGCAAATCGTAATGTGCCTAAGGCGATGCTGGCGCAGTACGAGGATCAGCGGTTGCAGGCACGGCAAAACGTACTCGAATTCAAGAAGAGCAATCTAGAAATCCGCAGCCCGATCGAAGGCATTGTGCTCAGCGGCTCTCCGGAAAAAAACAACGCGTCGTCTGTTTCTACTGGCGACTTATTGTTTGAAGTGGCTCCTTTGTACCCACTCAAGGTTGAGGTCAGTATCCCGGCCGACGACGTGCCCCATGTCGAAGAAGGAATGGCAATGGCAATCCGGATTGATGGGTTCGAGCATGAATCGATCGAAGGCGTTGTAAGTCGGATTTACCCGAGGTCGGAGATTCGTGATGCCGAAAACGTCTTCGTCGCAGAATTCGTCTTAGAGAACGCGGAACGCAATTATCGTCCCGGCATGAAGGGCGTGGCGCGAATCAAATCTCGCCGCTACCCGCTTGCCTGGAATCTCTTTCACAAGCCTTTCGAACACGTTGTGGCCTATTGGTTTTAGTTGCCAAGTCTTGGGGTCGGTACGCGAGATGTTAGGTCGAGAGTGATGCATCAAACAGACGAGATGACGTTCGAAATCGGACGCGCGATCCTTCGACTGAAGGACGGGTTGCAGTTTACGCTGCAAAGCAGCCGAAACGAACAGTGGTACCTGATAGAGGATGAAGCCCAGGGCAAAGTTTTTCGCGTTGGCCTTCCGGAGTATACGGTCCTCTCACTTCTGAATGGCCGTCGAAGTCTTGCCGAGGCAGTTGCCAAGACGGTAGTTCAGCTTGGCCCCAATTCCATCGACGAGCAGGCGATGGCCCAGTTGGCTCATTGGGTAATCGAAACTGGTTTGGCGCATACTGCTAGTTCCAGAACGCGGCGGACGATACTCGAACGAAAGAAGAGAGAGATATCAAAGCTTGTTTCATGGTTGAACCCGATTTCTATTCGGATTCCACTGTGCAACCCTGATGCGGTGGTCGGCTCGCTTGAGAGACTAACTCGTCCGTTTGTCGGCGCATGTTTCTTTGTCGTATGGGTGTTGGTCGTAAGCTACGGTTCAGTCCTGTTGCTTACACATAGTCGGGATCTTCTTTGGACGCGACTCTCGACGTATTCACGCTACGATTGGATGGCAGTGGGCATTGCCTGGTTAGGGTTGAAGCTAATTCATGAGTCGTGTCATGCCATCGCATGCAAGCGGTATGGCGGACAAGTCACACAGTGCGGCGTGCTATTGCTACTGCTGATTCCGCTGCCATTCGTTGACGTTACGTCTTCATGGAGATTCGAGAACAAATACCATCGAATCATTACGTCGCTCGCGGGGATGATGGGCGAACTCTTCCTAGCCGCCATCGCGCTTGTCGCCTGGGTTCAGCTGGAGCCAGGGATCGTACGCCATCACTTGGGCAATCTAATTGTCGCGGCAACAATCCATACGCTTGTCTTCAACGCGAACCCGCTTATGAGGTTTGACGGCTATTACGTACTGTCTGATTG
>CAYQMZ010000186.1:6987-11245 GCA_964418725.1 uncultured Pirellulaceae bacterium | reverse complement strand
GACGCCTGCGAGCTCGAAATCCGAGTCAGTGGCTAGCAATCACCTCATTGAATTCACAGGCCCCGACTCGCTGACGCACGGGCCCGGATGGGAAACACTCAATCCCGGTTATTGGCAGATCAAGGGTAATGCACTTCGGCGACGCATCAAAAACTACGGTGACCGTGCTCGATCGACAGGCTTTCCGTTTCACTATGAAACGCACGATAGGAACGGCGGAGTAATGTCGACGGACTACGATCCTTCGCTGCCTCACGGCGTCATCTATCGTCGTGACTGGAAGCTCGAAGGCAATTGGACCATTAGGGCTCGGTTCCAATTTCAGGGTCATGTGGATGTTCGACGCGAAGGCGACGATGACTCGTGGAAAATGTACCAGCCCGGGTATTCCGTGATGGGATTGGCGTTCGGAGCGAAGAGTGTATTCGAGAGCTACAACAAAGTTCGCAACGCTCAATTTGTTGCATGGACTGACAACGGAAAGTTCGGCTTTGCTGAGAAGTCAGGAAAGGCAAAGCAAGGTGGGCGTGCTGCGAATCTCATTGACACCGCGAAACTGAAAAAAGGCGACGTCGTCGAAATGGAACTGACGGCGCGTCCAATCAACGACGCCACGGTGGAACTCACAGCGACGTTTACCGGCCCCGATGGGAAAGAGAGTTCGGTAACTCAAAATGTAAAGCGGCGATTCGCAGAGGGATATGTGGGCGTTGTTGGCCGGGGCCTAGCTGACTTTTCGGTCGAGCAATTCGAGGTTACGCCCGGAAGCAACCGTCAGCTCCAAGCCGGCGAAGTCGATTGCTATACCTGCTATCCGCTGGGCGACACACTAAAGCAGCAAAACGGCGCATGGCACGTTCGGTTTGTCGCTCTATTCGCAACAGATGGCAAACGAGCTGAGATACGTGTCGCGGACTCCCCGAATCCCAAAGGCGGATGGCAACAGGTGCCGGTCGCGGGGTCGGCAGACATCGTCAACAACGATTGGCGACGTAATACAGCGACGGTCCGTACGCAGTTGCCAATGAATCCGGCGAACGCGACGCTCTATTACACAGTTTGGAAGGATGGCAAGAACGTCACCAGTGATCCGAGAGTCGGGTCTGCCGGTTCCGGACCGGGAACCGGCTATGTAGGCGATGTCCCATCGACGGGTGAGTACGTCGGTCGTCTTCCGCAACTCAAGGCCCCCTACAAGATCTGCGGATTGAGTTGTCATGCAATCACCAGCGGTTTGCAACAACGCACCAGCAACGGTCTGCAAATGCTCGGCGGAGGCGACGACTGGCAAGTACGCGATCAGCCAACGGTCGAAGCCTACAAGCACTTGGATGACTACGACTTCCAAGTCATGTGCTGGGAAGACGACGTCTGGTATATGGAACTGGTCCTGTACCCACCAAGTACAGACGACGCATACAAAATTGTTGCGGCGTCGATCTGTGGTCCAACGTCACGCTGGCAAATGATGCAACACTGGAATGTCATCAACCCAGGCGACCACGACTATGGCATGGACGACGTGAAGGGGCCGGAGCAGATTATCATTCGATTGAAAGACGGTCTGGGGCAAGATCGCGATTACATGCGTCGCAACTTCCAAATCGTACAGCACCTAATCTCCGGCGATGAAGTGGTCGATCCTCTTGAGAACCCCAAGAAGTGGCGTGCCTGGAAGATGCCGAATCGCGACTTCACTTTGGGGATCGTCGATTCACGACTGTGGCGTTCCAGTCAGGACACAGCGATTTGGGACGACGAAGGCTGGGGCCATCTTCGAGAAATCTACGATCGCGCGGACCCAACACGCAGTCTCCTTGGTGAAGAGCAATTCGCGTGGCTTCAACAGCTCATTCGAACGGATTCTTCACGCATCATTTGTTTGACTGGCTTGAACGGACTGCACACCGTGTGGACGGGCGGAAAGGCCTACAGCAAGACGGACGAAGACTTCGCCCAGCGTGATCGCGTCGCTGCTGACTATGCGGGCTGGGTCGCCGCCGGTGCAGACCGAGTCATCGAATTGTTGGGGTCACGGGACGGTGTGGTAACCGTTTACGGCGATGTCCATAACGGTTGCATCATGCGGAATACCGATCATGGTCTGATCGAGTGCAGTTTTGGCCCAATTGGAAGAAGCGGTGGTCGAGCCGTCATTCAGGGCTTCGGGCCGCAGATGAAGGATTTCGACGGACGCCCCGTCGAAGTGAAAGCGTTTTACCACAAGACGCATGCTGACCCGATGTTGCAACGTCACCAGAAGGGAGATCCGTTCTACTGGAACTTCCTGGAGATGGAGTTTGATCCAACGAAAGCTGACCCAACGATCGGTCTTCGCATCCGCAATATGATCGACGCGCCGAATGAAGCACCACGCGGCGGTGGTGGCTACGAGACAACGGCACACGAAACGGGGCGCAAACCAACTTGCAGCTTGCCAAGTCTCAAGACGTTGCCGAACGCCGACGTGCACATCACAACAACAGACGGAAATCCAATTCGCGGCACACGAAGTACTTCAACTGGGGAAGTCCCGAAAACGGTGCTTACCAGCGTGAAGGCTGGGACGCGAGTCATCGTCAATGCGTTCGACGGCAAAACATCGAAGTCGGTGGTTGTGAAGACCGTGTAAACAGAACAGGTTTCTCCGACGTCCGATTCCAAACGAAGCGGTGGCATTTAGCCGCCGCTGATCACATCGGAGGTAACCTTAGCCGAGTTTCGAATTCGCACTTTCTCCGCACGGCGACGTGAAGCTTCCACGACAGAGACGCGCAGGTCGTTCCACATAATGGACTCGCCCAACTTCGGCACGCGGCCAAGTTGGTGCATGAGGAATCCGCTGATCGTGTCGTATTCGTCGTCTTCAGGAAAGTCATAGCCGAGCTGTTCGTTGATATCCTCTATGTGAGCTCGTCCAACGACCTCGGCTTCATGCTCCGAAACGATCCGGATATCCCCCAAGTCTTCTTTGTCAGACTCGTCAACGATCTCGCCAACGATTTCTTCCAACACGTCCTCGATCGTAACGAGCCCAGCGACCGCGTTGTATTCGTCGACAACCAACGCGAGGTGATTCCTGGTTTGACGAAACTGTTGAAGCAACTCATCCAAGTGCATCGACATCGGGACGCGCCACGTTTCCCGCAACAACTGCCGGACACTCTTGCGGTCTGACTCTTCCCTACTGACCTCGGCGAACAAATCTTTTACGTACAGCACGCCCAGAATGTCATCGCGTGATTCGTTATACACAGGGATTCGTGTTCGACCGACCTCCGCCACGTAGGCCAACACTTTGTCCCATCCCAAATCGGCAGACATGACGTCCATCTTGTCGCGTGGCGTCATGATGTCGGCAACGTTGGCGTCATCCAACTCGATAACACCTTCGATCATGTCCCGCGTGTCGCTGTCCAGCAAACCATCGTGCTGACCTTCCGCGACGATCGTGCGAATCTCTTCTTCGAGTGCCTCTTCTTCGGTTTCCTTGACCGTGACATTGAATAATCGGCGGACGATTTCGGAACACAGCTTGGATCCAAATGAGAGCGGTCGAAGCAACCGACTCAACTTTGCCCAGAAATGCCATGTGTTGAACAGATACGAAGTCCCAGCATATTCGGCCAGCGATTTTGGCAGCCAAACAACTGCACCAAGCAATACGGCGGTTCCCACGGCCACGCCAATGACGAAATCGATGATCCCACCAAAGCCAATCAGTCGCGTGGTGACGACCCAGGCGAGCCCGGAGAAAACGTGAACCGCCAGCGTCAGATACAGAGCCGTTTCTGTCCCGGTTTCAACGTCTTCGCAGTTATCAAAGATCACGTCGAACCGAGACTTGTCGTGTTTTTTCGCGTAGTCTTCTAGCTCGTGCCACTGCACGTCTTGCAGAACCTTCGTCGCGGTCGCAGCAAGATGCGCGAAGAACAGGCTAACCAGCGAGACACTGAAGAACATCGCCGCATCCGTCATTCCGGCGCATCCTCCTCAGCACGAGCAGACGCAGGCTGCGGCGTCGCGGTATGACCCAAACGAGACTCCGGACATTCAATACCCGCTTTTGCCAGGTACTTCGCCTCACCAACTCTCATCGCGGCGCGGTCTTCATCATTGTGGTCGTCGTACCCAACTAGATGGAGACAACCATGAATGACGTACAGCAACAACTCTTCCTGGGTCGACCAACCAAATTCGGGAGCGACCTTCGCCGCGGTATCAAAACTGACGATGACTTCGCCATCCAACTCACTCT
>CAYQMZ010000186.1:0-6977 GCA_964418725.1 uncultured Pirellulaceae bacterium | reverse complement strand
ATATCCAACAGTAAGCTCAGCACGTCCGTCGCGTAGTCATGCTGCAGATGCTCACGATTCAAGACATGGATTGTGGGGTCATCAACGACCGCCAAGCTGACTTCGCCGCAGTCAAAACCGTGGTCTTCCATGATTGCCAGAACAATCGACTCGAGTGAATCGGGAATGGGGAACTCGAAATCATTGTTCACCAAAACTTCTATCATGCCGACTGTTGATCCGGGTACTTGATACGCGAATGGTACACTGCGGACACCGACTTGATTAGGCTGACTTCGACTTTTTTCAACTCAGAGAGCGTCAGCCCACATTCATCGAACTGCCCATCAAGCAGCTTCTTCATTGCCAAATCGTGTACCAAACTCTCGATCCTAGACGGCGTAGGATCCACCAGGGAGCGTGTCGCGCTCTCGACGGTGTCGGCAAGCATCAACACAGCAGTCTCTTTAGTTTGCGGTTTTGGACCAGGGTAACGATAGCTGTGCTCATCGACTTCTGGGCCATCCGGGTCGGATTCGCTCTGTTCGTTGGCTCGATTATAGAAGTACTCGACCAGCGTCGTGCCATGGTGCTGCATGATGAAGTCCACCAACACGTTCGGGAGTCCGTGTTGGCGAGCCAAGTCCGCGCCATCTTTCACATGGGCGATAATGACCAGAGTGCTCATCGCCGGCAGCAGCGATTCGTGACGGTTGGCACCGTCGGTTTGGTTTTCGATGAAGTAGCCCGGCTTCAACATCTTGCCGATGTCGTGAAAGTAAGCTCCGACGCGAACTAGCAGCCCGTTGGCTCCGATCGCCTCCGCCGCAGCTTCAGCGAAAGAGGCCACATTGATCGTGTGATTGTAGGTCCCCGGTGCTCGCCGAACGAGCTCCTGCAAGAGCGGCTGCGAAATATCAGCCCACTCAAGCAAGCTCAATTCTGTCTGAACATCGAACAGCTTTTCGATCGCCGGTAGACTGGCGCTCATCAGCATCCCGGCAACAACCGAGAAGAAACCGTACCAACCGGCACGGATCAACATACTGGTTTCGAGTCCGTAGTGAGTCAGCGTCGCCGACCCGAGTGCCGTCGTAAAGGAAACCGCGGCGATAACCAAACCAACATAAATCAGCTTAGTTCGGTTGCGGATATGGCGAAGGCAAAGCACCGATGCGGCCATCGACGCAATGAACGTTGTGAACTCATGGATCCCTAAGCCAAGTGCAACCGTCACGGCTACTGACATGCACACTGATAGCAGCAATGCCAGTTCCTGCTCGTAGGCGATGACGATCGTCATGCTATACAGCAACAACGGAATGATGATTGTCTCTTGCGAGTTCAGGGAAACCAGCTTGCAAACCAAGACGGTAACCACCGAAGTGAAAAGCACTCGAAACAACGACGGAGTTGAAAGGAGCACTTTCGACCTTCGTAGCAAACTGTAGAAGCCACATAGCAAGAAGATCGCCGTATACATTCCGAAGTGAGCTGCCGTTCTGGCAAGCTTCATCGGGAACGCTTCCACTTTCGAAGCCTCGCTTGCTTCGTGGCGCAGCAGTGCCAACTCTTCGCCATCGATCGGGTCGTCGCCTTTGACCAGCACCGCGCCTTTGTCGTAGGAGTCGACGACGGGCTTTCGATCCACTTCTTCCGCGGCACGTTTGGCTTCAGCTCGTGACAACTCTTGGTCGTAAACGAGCGTCTCTGAAAGTTTGCCGTTGAACCAGGAGAACGTGTGGTCGGCCAGTCGCTGCGACAGACTCTTTTCTAAGTCTGCCCTCAGGGTTGGCAGCGGCTTATCGCGAACGTCTTCTACCGGTGTTACGACACCCAGGCTGTCGCCTGCCACAATCTTGATTTGCGTTTGATTGCCGCCTTCCTTGTCGATGCCGTGCTGCAGCCCAGTCAGGATCCCGCGTTCCTTGATGGGAGTGAGACAAGCATTGACCTTTGCGACAAAGTTCTCGACGTCACCTTCTTCCTTGAATTGATTCTTGAATTCTCGGAAGTACTCGTAGAACTGCTGGCTGGTGGTGTTCGAACTCTCGGCTGATTCGGATGCGCCCAACCCGATCATGAAGTCCTTCCAGCTATCCTTCAGCGGTTCGTCCATCTCGTCTTCGGCGTTGAACTGCACAATTTGACGGACCCGGTCCTCAAACTGATGAGCCAGTTGTTCGACCGTCGAACGATTGTGTCGATAGACGGCATCGGCCTGCAGGCTGGCTTCTTCGCGTTGCCGTTCGGTCTCCGCAATATCCAGCTTCGTAAACGCCACGCGCGCGGTGATCGATCGTTCGGGCACATCGCCTTCGGCGTAACTAAATGGACGTTCCCACCCTACAGTAGAAAGCCACATCAGTACTGCCGCCAGGACACATAGCCCCAATCGGGACACGACATCCGCTCGTTTGAGCATGTCCCGTGCGATCATGAAGCGATTCGGTTGCAACTGGACGCCCGCAACTCGGGAGCCCTTTTTTGTCTTCGATGACTGACTGCCGGTCGACATGGCTATCGACTCCTTCTTCCACGCCGTGCACCGCGCGGAGATTCTTCTGTGTCTTGGTATGCCTTGACGATTTCTTGCACCAACGGGTGACGGACGATGTCAGACTTTTCAAGCTTGATCATCGAACAACCCTTGACCGTATGCAGACGCTGAATGGCGTCGTAGAAACCGCTGCGTTGATTCGCAGGCAAGTCAACTTGAGTTGGATCTCCACACGCGACGATCTTCGAGTTCTCGCCCATACGTGTGAGGAACATTTTCATTTGTGCGATGGTTGTGTTTTGAGCTTCGTCCAAAATGATGAAGGCGTCATTGAGCGTGCGGCCGCGCATGTAGGCAAGTGGAACGACCTCAATCACATCTTCTTCCATGTGTCGTTTGATTTGGTCGTATTCCATCATCTCGTTCAACGCGTCTAGCAGCGGACGAAGATACGGATTGATTTTTGCCTGTAGGTCGCCGGGCAAGTACCCGAGACTTTCTCCCGCCTCAACGGCCGGACGCACGAGGACGATTTTCCTCAGCTCTTGATTGCGAAAGGCTTCGACGGCCAATGCGACGGCTAGATAGGTCTTCCCCGTTCCCGCGGGTCCGGACGCGAATGTAAGGGCATGGTTCCGAATCGATTTGATGTATCGATCTTGACCGGCCGAACGGGCTTTGACGACACGTCCGCTGGAAGCCACAGAAACGGGCTTCGCAGTGGAGATCTCGGGATCGCCTGTGACACGTGCGATAGCGCGCGCGACATCGATGTCGGCCAGTTCGCCGTTGCGTTCCACTTGCTGCTTCAAGCGTTCGAGAATTTCAGTCGCTTGCGATACCGCTGGACCTTCACCCGCGATCCGGATCTTTCCATCGCGATGTGTGATCTCAACGTCAAACCGTTCCCGCAGTTGTCGAACGTTTTGGTCGCGTGCCCCAAACAACGAAAGCAAGTCGTTTGGGTTCCCCAGCGAAATAATGGCTTCGGTCATCGAGGACGATGCACGGCACCGGCTCCGGAGTTCGAACTACAGTGAGTAAAAATATAGACCCCGCACTAGGAACGGAGAAAGGTTGGCATTCGCAAAGTCTTCCTAAGTGATTCATCCGTAACGGTTTGCGACTTTTGCGGGAGATCGATACCACTGGGCAGTTTTTTCATGCCCCGGAAAGTCGCACAAAATGCGAAAAACCGGTAGTTCCGCGCGTGCGACAGGGCATCGTGCCGTGCATTAGATCGGATTCAGATCGGGGGAACGCGAGCTGGATGCTGATTAGCCCTGACGATTTCCCATTTTCGCCTGGCATACACGCTTTGATAGGAAGGGCGCATAAAAGAAGCCAGCTACACGGATTGCAGCTGGCCTTGTGGCTGATCGAGGTTTGGTCGACTTCGCGACCTACCACGCGACATTAGAACAGTGGATCGTCGCCCTGTCGGACCCAGTCGAGTAGTTCCGTGACAACGTTAATGGCCTGCAGTGAACTGGGATTCTCAGGAACAACGATCTCGCAGCCCTCCTCACGTGCCGCATCAGCTAGATCGCTGAGCACATCGTTTAAGAAGTAGCTTTGGGTTTCCGGTGTGTATCCACTTCGGTTCTCGTGGAATCCGGAAAGTTCGTCGTAGGCGGCTTTTGCTTTGTCTTTCAGGTCCATGCGAAATCATACCTCACCAATCGTGCGCCGAGCCGGTTTGCTGGCCAAAAGCGGGTGGTCATCCGCCACCTCAGGCGACCTAGCAGCAACAGAGCGGTTACATCGTGTTGTTCGGTACAAAGCCGCTGATACCAACCGCCAATCTGGGGAATTAGAAGCCGTTGTCTCTCGCCATAAGGATGGTTCGACGCTTGGATACACGCTGTTTCTCCTAAAACCGGCACGTCAAACAACCAGAGGGGCAAGAGCTCTCCCCAAAGGAGGTCCGGTTCACCACTACAAACCGCAGCCTTGAATCTTTCGTTTGTATCGATTCCGGAAGCTGCAAAAAGACAAACGAAAACGGAGTCTAGCTAAGAGGTGGAATCTATGACTGACGATGAAGCCAGCAGATAGCAATGCATTTACACGTTTGCTCACGGGTTGCGCCATTTACATGTTAGCCGGCGGACATGAGTCAACGTCCAGCAATCGCTGTCGCGTTTTCGTTTTTGATGTGGGAGATTCAAGGAGTTTATCCCGATGAAATTTTCGAGTTTAGTTGCGGTTGCAGCTGCTGTTGCCATGGTTGGTTTCTCCAACATCAACAGCGCTAACGCCGGTTTGTTGGACGGTTGTGGTGGTTGTGGCGGCGGTGGCTGTTGTGGTCCTTCAGTTGTTTGGGGCGGTGCCGCTCCAACTAGCTGTGACCCATGCAGCTGCGACACAGGTTGCGGCGGATGCAGCAGCTGTGGCCCAAAGTTCCGAATGCCAAACGGCAGCCTTCTACGTAAGTTGTTCGGCGGTTGCAGCTCGTCAGCTTGCGGTTGCGAAGCAGCACCAAGCTGCGGAGCACCTGAGCCAGTATGTGGTGCACCAGCACCTGTATGTGGCGCACCTGAGCCAGTATGCGGAGCTCCAGCTCCAAGCTGTGGCGCTCCATGTGCACCATCATGCGGAGCACCAGCTCCAACTTGCGGAGCACCTGCACCTTCTTGCGGTTGCGAAGCAGTAGTTCCAACTTGCGGAGCACCTGCTATGGACTGCTGTGGCGGTTGCGATAGCGGATGTGGCATCGGCAACGGTGGCCTTCTGCAAAAGCTGATGGGCAAACTGCGAAGCATGAAGCCATCATGCGGCGGTTGCGCAGCTCCTTGCGGATGTGCAGCACCAGCTCCAACTTGCGGAGCACCTGCTCCATCGTGCGGAGCTCCAGCACCAACATGTGGTGCACCAGCTCCATGTGCACCATCATGCGGAGCACCAGCTCCAACTTGTGGCGCACCAGCACCATGCTGCGGCTAATTTAAAGCCCAAAAGATAATGGAGCTTCGCAGTCCTCTCTGCCGGCTCCGCAGACGATCAAGAAGGCTCCCGAATGACTCGGGAGCTTTTTTTATGCGCCCACGCAAGCCTCGTCACTTGAGTGCGATGCACCGCGGATCTAAGTTGCTTTCTAAACCGCTACACTCAGCAGAGCACCCACATCGTCGCGAGGTCACGTATATGCGATTTCTTTCAGCTGCGTTCATCCTCGCCCTGTTTTCGCTAGTAGAAACCAAAGCAGCGAATCCGCCGTCGATCGACGACATTGCGTCAGCACTCGAGTCATCCGCGGATGCGATGGGCGCATACCAAGTAAAGATCAGGACGGATTCGAAGAGTCATCCTGCGCACGGCGAAAAAGCACACGAGACTTGGCAAGAATCCGAATTCTACGTTGGCAGCGAAGGTCGGTTTCGCGTCGAGAGAAAAGGGACCATCGCAAGCACGGCCTCTCCAAAACCAGTTCCCGAATGCCGGATCAGCGCCTTCGACGGAAAAATCGCACGCACGATGGCTGGCGGCACCAATTTCAACAATGGAAAAGTTGGATCGGTATCTGTGATGTCCAAAGGAACAGATCCACGAAACTATCTGTTTCAATTCATGTCTAAGCCGTTTCTAGAAAGCCTAAGAGAGGACCGCGATCGTTTCGAAAACCCTCGTTGGGCCGAACGGAATGAGAAGACCGTCATTGAACTGACCTCCAAACCCGTCGTCCGCGAGAACGGTGTCGCATTTCGGGCGAGGCACTTGTTCGATAAAGAAAAAGGAATGTTTCCCGTCTATCGATCTGCAGAAGTTCGGTTGCCATCGTTCGATCAAAAGTGGCGAGTGTATTCGGAAACAAGCATCGACAAGTGGATCCAAAAAGACGATTGCTGGCTGCCTCAAAAGGCAACGGATAGAAGCTACTTTGCTTTGGCTGATTCCCTCGAGAAGCGGAATGCATTTCCACTGTTCACGGAAAGGCGTGTTTCCTTTTCCGATTGGCAGCTCAACATGGAATTCGGTGACGCGGTCTTTCAACTTCAGTTCTTGCCGGGAATCCGGGTCTTCGACAAATTTCAGGGCAAGACCTACACCGTTTCTTCAAAGGCCGATCAACCCTGAGCCACAAAACTCGCGCCGAACCGAAAGCGACTCGACAACCTCTGCCTCCGTTCCAAGAACCAACATGAAATCTCTGATTTTAGCGACCGTACTTATGGCGACGTGTGCCGTTGCAACTGCGGACGACAGCCCAGTTCGCGTCTTCATATTTGCGGGCCAATCGAACATGGTTGGCTCGGATTCGAAGGTCGCCGACATCAAGAACTTCCCTCCATTCGTTGGACTCGATCGTCCTCAGCCTAAGGTTCGGTTCAGTTACTGCATTGGTCGCGAGAACAAACGCCGAAGCGACGGCTGGGTGGCACTGGCACCGATAGATAACGTCGTTGGCCCAGAACTCAGCTTTGCTCACACGGTATCCGACGCGATCGACGCCCCGATCGCGATCATCAAGTGTGCCGCTGGCGGAACTCACTTGGGA